>DAOLNV010000058.1:0-35536 GCA_035416745.1 Candidatus Hydrogenedentota bacterium
ACGCCGCCCTGGGACCCCCGCCACCCCACGCCCCAGCCCCGAAGGGGCGGCAGGCTCCCCCTCCGCGCGAAGTTACGGTCAACCACACCTCAGCCCCGAAGGGGCGGCAGGCCCGTAGCCCAGGGCAAGTCACGCGGAACGCGTGACGCCGCCCTGGGACCCCCGCCACCCCACGCCCCAGCCCCGAAGGGGCGGCAGGCTCCCCCTCCGCGCGAAGTTACGGTCGACCGCAACCCAGCCCCGAAGGGGCGGCAGGCCTCTCTTGGATTGCCGGTACCCTCCGCGTCAGGCTTTGAACGCTCCGGAGGTCACGCCCTCCACGAACGGTTTGGTGGCGTAGGCGAAGAGAATCAGCAGCGGAATGCTTGCCGTCATATACGCCGCAAACAGGCTGCTGTAATCCTGCGCGAAATTCGCGGTTGCCAACACGTACAGGCCCGAGGCAATGACGTGATACCGGCCGTCCGTATTCACGATGAACGGCCACAGGAAATTGTTCCACGTGCCCAGGATGTTCATGATGGCCACAACCGACAGCACCGGTTTTGACAAAGGCAGCACGATGTCCAGGTAGATCCGAAAATGCCCGGCCCCATCTATGCGGGCCGATTCGAAGAGCTCCTCGGGAAGACCGTCAAAGAACCCCTTGAACACAAAGGTCGCGAACACCTGCCCCCCCGCGATGTAGGGCAGAATCATCGCCCAGTACGTGTTGAGCAAACCGAGATTGCGCACCACTATGAACGATGGCACCAGGGTCAGGGCGGCCGGAAACATCATCGTGCTGATGATGAAATAGAAAATTGCCCGCGACCCGTAGAACCGGTACCGCGACAGGATGTATGCCGACACCGAGCCCAGCATCACCACCCCGAGCGTAGTCACGCCGCACACGAAGAAGGTATTGATCATGAACGGCCGCAATGACCTCCAGGACACGCGGTAGGCTTTGGTCGAAGCGCGCCAGAAATGGCCCACGGCATCCCAGCCGGTCACTTCGAGCGTTTCCCCGGCATCGGTCAGGACGCTGAACACCCTGTTTGACCCGGAAATCGCCGCAGCCGAAGCCCGTACCAGGCCTTCCAGGTTCTCGGGAAAGCCAAAGAACGCATGGTCCATCTCGTAATTGGTGCGGAACGAGTTGTTCAAGGCGAACAGGAACGGGACGAGCGTCAGCGTGCCGAAACAGCCGATACAAAGCGCCAGCGCGATATCGCGCGCGCGCCTGCGTGTTTCCTTGCTCATCCCCGGCCCTCCAATTCGGCGGTGGACTTGAAATACCGCATGTTGAGAACAGTGAGTCCGAAGACGATGAAGAACAGGCAGACGCCGATGGCGCAGGCGTAGCCCATGCGCTGATAACTGAAGGCATTGAAATACATCCACAACCCGGGCACCATGGTTTTGAAGCCCGGCCCGCCCTTGGTCATGATGAACAGGCCCTCGAAGGACTGCACCCCCGCGATGATTGTCAGGATGAGGATCAGTTTGAGCTGACTCATAACCATCGGGATATCGATGCGCAGAAACTTCTGGAGACCCGTGCACCCCTCGAGCAAGGCCGCCTCGGTCACGCTCTCGGGAATCGAGGACAAGCCCGCGTAATAAATCAGCACTTCGAATCCGCCCACCCAGGGAAAGCCGACGCACGCCACGGCCACGAGGGCCGTGGCCGGATTGCTCAGCCATCCCGTCATGAACTGCTCGAGACCGGCGGCGCGCAACAGTTCATTCAACATGCCGCGATCGCCATAGATCATCCCCGCCCAGATCAACTGGACCGCCACGCCCGGAACCACCACCGGCACCAGGAAAAGAATCCGGAAAAGGTAGCGGCCCCGTTCGCGCGACAACGAGTGGATCAGTTTCGCCACCACCAGTGGGACGCTCAACCGCACGCACACCGCGAACGCCGTCAGAAACATCATGTGCAACACGGACGGCAGCGTGGTGGGATCGCGGACGAACAGCTCGCCGTAGTTGGCGAACCCTACGAATCGCGAATCGCTGCCGACCTCGAACTGAAAGAAGGATTTCGAGAACGCCCAGAACACCGGCACGTAAACAAACACCACCAGCAGCGCCACCTGACACGCCAGCAGTGCGTAACAGGTCAGCGTGAAACGCGCCCGATAGCCCAGAAATGGCCCTTTGTGGCTATTCACGAGGCAATCCTTCCATGGCTTCCCGTACGGGCGCCAATTCCCTCCAACGCTTCTCGAGTCGTGCCATGTCAATGTCTTTGCGCAACAGCAGATTCCGCGTCGCGGTGTTCAGATTGTCTACCTGCCAACGCATGAATTCCTCCTGACCGATGCCATCGTTGAGATACAACTCGAGCATCCGCGCTTGAATATCGGCGAACTTCAGGTCGAAGGTAAAAATCCATTTCGTCGTGGTGTACTGCCGTTCGAGGATGTCCGCAAACGGCTGGATCGACGCCAGCACCGGCACGCCAACCACGTTGGGAAGCAGCGAGGCGTATTCGTTGACCACCCGCTCGTACTGCTCGGGAACCATGATGAACTGCAGCAGCGCCATGACCCGTTTCAGCCGCTCCGAGGTGGCGGGGTCCCCGGTATCTCCGAAAGCGCTGTTGGTCACCTCGTACTGCGTGCCCGAGCCGCCGATTACGCACATTGGGGTATTGGACGCATAGTCCGAGGTCTTCCGGGTGAACTGGGGCACGTAGAATATGCCCCATTCGAACGCGAGCTGCCGGTCGCCCGTGAGCCGGTACGTGAACGGCGTCGGCATCCACAGCATGGCGGCCCGCTGGGTCACGAACTCGCGCGCCAGGTCCGTCCCCATCAGATTCTGGTTGCAGTATTGCCGCAGGTCATGCAGATGCTTCCACAACTCGCAGTACCGCGGATCCTTCTGCGTGAAGAATCCCTGCTCGAAAAGAAAGCACAGCTCGTCCCAGTCCAGGTACCCTTGGAGATACGCTTCGCGCACGGGCTCCTGCACCAGATCGATGCCCGGCAGAATCCCGCAATAGAGCTGGTCGAAGACCAGGTCGACGGCCCAATCGTTGAAAGAATCCCGGTTCATCAGCAGCGGGATATAGCCGGCAGCCTTGACCTTCTCCATGGAAAGGAGCCAGTCGTCCCACGTCTCGGGCGGTTCGACGCCCACCTCGCGAAATATATCCTTGTTGTAGAAGATTCCCGTTTCGACCATATCGAAGCTGATGCAGTAGTTGAGATTGTCCGGCGCGGCCTTTCCGCGGCTGATCGCCTGATACTTGAACATGTCCCACCACTGCTCATATCCGGGGAGAGAGGGGTTGCCCTTTTCGCGAATGAACGGGTTGGGCGCCTCGAGATAGGGGTCGAGCGGGACGTACCAGCCCTTCTGCACGTCCACCCACACGTCCTCGACGTTCACCATCACGATATCGGGCGCGTTGCCGCTGCTGAGCTGCGTCACGAGATACTCGCGGACGCCGGGCACTGAAACAAACTCGACCCGCGTGTCCGGAAACCGCTCCTCGAAGTCCCGCACCACCTCCGCTATGCCTCTGAGGGGCGCACCCAGCCCGAAGGGCGTCGTGCCCGGCATGTACTGCGGTCCAGGCACAAACTTGATGACGTGTTTGACGCCGCCACCGTAGTTCCGGCGCTGCGGAATGCCCGTCACGGAATCATCGCCGGACCGCGGCCACAAAAGCCACGAGCCCGCAGCGACCACTACGGCCAGCGAGGCCCAACGAAAGTATGTCCCCCAAGACGCCATATCGAACGCTATGATAAACAATACGTGCCCGCAAGCGAAACGGCGCGCCCCTGCCGGGCCGCACAAAGACCGCGGCCGCGCAACCAGGGTGGGTTCTAGTCCGCGTCTTTGACGCAGCGGAAGCCTACGAAATAGCCGCCGGTCGAGTCGGGGGGCAGGTAGTACCGGTGAGTGGTGCGCATCATGGCGACGTCGTTAAAACTGGCGCCGCCGCGCATAACCTTGTAGTTCTCGCCGTAGGCCTCGCAAGGGATGTCGTTGCCTGCGTATGCCTTATACCAATCGGCGGTCCATTCCCACGCGCCCCCGGCCATGTCGACGCAGCCGTAGGGGCTTTCCGGTTTCGCCGGGGACCCGCCGCGCGGGTAGGTCTCGTCCCAGTTGTAAAATGTCGCATCGTGGGTTTCGCCCCAGGGGAACGTACGCCCGTCGGTGCCGCGAGCAGCCTTCTCCCATTCCGCTTCAGTGGGCAGGCGTTTGCCGGCCCATTTTGCATACGCTGAGGCTTTGTGCCACGTGACGCTCGCCGGATAGTTCTCGCGGCCTTCCTCGAACGCGAATTCCGGGTCGAACTTCTGGTAATCGGCGTTGCTGACCTCGTACTTGTCGATGAAATAGGCCCCGGTCTCGCTCATGTGTTTCGGGGTTTCGTCAGCATCCCCATACTCACTGCCCATAATGAATGCCCCCGCCGGAACGTATACCATGCCAGCCGGGGGCGTGGGGGCCTTCGCGGCGCCCGGCTGCGAAGCCGCGCCCGCTCCCGCGAGAACAATCGCCGCAAGAGCTGCCCAGATGGTGTATCGCCGCTCTTTCATGGCTGCCTTTCCTCCTACCACGCGGGGTCGATGAATCCATAGTGACGGCCGAACCAATAATTGAGGATGGTGTCGGCCGATACTTCTTCTTCGTAGGACTGGACCTGCTGGGGTCCATCGGGAGTATTCTTGGTGAACGTACGCAGGGTACGGTGACCGCCGCGCATGTTCTTGATAGCGTCAAGGACGGATCCGTCCACCGCCTCTTCGCCCGTAAGTACCTGATAGAGCATGAAATAGAAGGGAACGGACGCGTACCCGAATTTATAGTCTTTCCATGCGAAATAGTGCCGGTTGATCGACATGCGGTACTTCTGCATGAGCGAGGGGTCGTCCTCGAACCGCATAAGCATGTAGTAAGATTGTGCGGCCAGGCTGTCGTCCCACGGGACGGTCCATTCCTTTGGCCAGAGCACTTTGGCCAGAATGGCCTGATCATCGTAGTGGTAGCGGTCGATGAGCATGTGGTACGCGGCCAGGTAGCGGTCTTTTCCGGTCACCTTGTACGCGGTCCTGAGCCCGGCCAGCATCTCGAGGGCGTTAAGGTTTTCGTGGGGCAGGTCAGGGCAGAAATTGCCCCAAAGGGTCATTTTCCCGTCGACATCAACCAATTTGAAGTTGAAATCGACGCAGCGCCCCACAAAGCGGTCCAGGAAGTCCGCAGCGAGCTGTTTGTGTTCCTCATCGGCGCAGATTTCCCAATAGGTGCCGACGGCGAAGAAGAAATCGGTGAACTTGTCGCTGCTCAGGTCACCCTCCCACCGGTAGCCGGGCATGGTCTTGGAGTCATGCCATTCGTTGGGGAAGAAATAGGCCTGTTCGTGCCACAAGGGGCGGTCGGTCTGGTAAAAACTGCGCGCTACGCATCCCGGCACCCCGGTGACGCGTTCAAGGTTCAAGATGCCCTGCATGAGGTCGTCGGCCGCGGCGCGGTGGGCGGGCTCCCTGGTCACGGCGTAGCGGTGGCTGTAGGCGGCCAGCAACGCCGCCGTATGGCCCGCCACGTCTTCATGGTTGCCTGTGATGGGACGGTCCTCGCCGAACGGCGGGAAGATGACCTGCGTCTGCACGATGTTGTCGTGATAATGGTACTCGTGAAGGAGCGCATCCCACGCGGTGATCCGTTCGTGTAATGGCGCCGCAGGGTCCGGGACAGGCATTTCCGGTTGTCCCCACGCCAGACCAGAGGCGATAGCCCACAGGGTGCAGAGAGTCCAGATACGGCGAGCGAACAATGCGGTCATGGCGAGTTCCCCCTTACACCGGGCTATGAGACCTAGTATACCAACCGAACCATCACCCGGCAATACCAAACCTGATGGCGCCGGCGTCCCCGCACGGAAATAACGAAGAGGTCTCCCTGCCCGCCGCAACCTGGTGCCTCTCTTTTCTCCTCTCGTGAGAGGATGGCCTGCGTGCGCGAGCCGGGTCAGGGCCGCTTGCGTGGCCCGCTGCTGTCCTGTTGTCGCGAGCAGGGCGGTCCACAATGTAAAATATAGTATACAATTCTCGGAACGGGATGCCGTGCCTCATGAGGAAATTGCAGGCGAAGTCATCGCACTTTGGGTGGCTTTTTAGGGGCTTCGTGAAACGTCCCTGGAACATTATTGCCACTCCGCCGTTGCTTGTGGGGGCGCGCCAGAGGGCTTTGGCGTACAGGACATCGGCGCATTTCGGGAGAGGTCCAAACGTTCTTTGGGGAAAATCTTGTTTCAGATATGTTTCAAGTTTCGGCCGGGTAGGGGTCTCGATAATGCGCCTTGCGCTGCATACGCACGGACCGATACCTGTTCGGGGGGCCCCATTTGTGCAATTTCGTACGGCCGGTCAAGCAGGCCAGGAGCCGCTTGCGGTCACCACGCATGGTTTGAGTCCCCCATGCTTTGGGGCAAGGAACCGGTTATTGATGGTACTCTATCCTTGGCAGAGGGTCACTTCTTTTGAGGACTGTTTCAGCTTCTCGATGCATGCCCGGTGTTCTTGCCTTGGCGCACACTTTGCCCGAGAATACGATGAGTCACGCGCCAGGTGGAAGGGAATCCGGCCCCCGGTATACCTTCTTCGGTCAGAGTAATGCAGGTCTGGCAGCCGACCGCGTTTCAATTTGAAAAGAGCGGTTTAGTGCTCCATTTTGAATCCGGCTTCTCTGCTACACCCGCTCGAAGCGCATGATCTCGCTGCGGCTCGGGTACCGAATGCCCATTTCTCTCCTCGGGGTCATGTGACGAGAGGTGCTCTGGTGTCTCGGCCGATAGGAAAACGAGTTTTCCCGCTTGGCACTTGCCAAAACAGGTAATGTAAGGTATTCTTTACATATGAGGAACGGCGTCTTGTCCAACAACCTTCGGCAATGGCGGAAAGCGCGCCGGCTGACCCAAACCGTGCTGGCTGAGCAAGCGGGGATTACGCGCCAGAGCATCATCGCCATCGAGAAGGGCCGATTGAATCCTTCCGTTGCGGTTGCGCTAAGTCTGGCCGCGTTACTGAATGCCAGCGTCGAGGACTTGTTTGCGCTGAATCCTGCGGAGGCACTGGCAGACGAAGGCATGGCTGCCGGACCCGGTAAGGGGGCTTTGCAGGTTGCCGCCAAACCCATTGCCGGAGAGGCTGCGGAGATGCCGAATGGGGAGTTTGACGGCGAAGACGAAGTCCCCGGCGCTGTGTGGGATTTTGTGTAATCACCCCCTCGCGGGCGGGTCCCGGGCGCTGACCCCGGCGGCAGGAGCATGGGCGCCCCCGGCAGCCGCTACTTCTTTTGTTCGGCTTCGACGCCGCGCCAGACAATGTCCCCCTCGCGGAAGTGGTGGCGGCCGCCGTCGTCCTGCCGGTTTTCGCCCACGCTGTATAAGGTAAAGGTCTCTCCCGCAGGACGGTAAACGTACGAATTGCCGGTGTAAGGGTCGAGGGGCACCGAGCCGCCGAGGTCACGGGCGACAACGTTGAGGTTCTCGGGATAATTGCCGGTTTCGGTGTAATAAGCCTCGAGGGAAAGCCCGATGCGGGTGAGGTCGAGCATGGCTTCACTTCGGGCCTGGGCGCCTTGCACCCGGGTGAGGGCAGGCACGAGTATCGGGGTCAGGACATTGAGGATGGAGAGATCATCGACTTCCGAATCAATGGCCTCGAGTTCCGCCTGGACCTCGTAGTAGGGAGCCTGAGCGGCCTGTGCCAGGCGTTCCATGAACTCTGCGTAATTCTGCCGGTCGGAGCTCAGCATGATACCCCCGATGGGCGTCTGGTAGATGAAGCCCAGCACGGCGTTTGCTTCCGAGGGTACATCAGGAAAGACTTGGCCGTTACGGAAGTTCTCCATCGCTTCCGTACCGAACGTGGCTTCGGTGACAAGGGCATTCACGAGGGCTTCCCGATGGTACATCCCGGCGGTGTCCTGAACGAAGGCCCGCGCCTGTTCCGGCGTTAGTTGACCGGGCGTCAGCGCCGACCCCATGCCTTGAAACAGAATCCCCATCATGGCGATGCGCACGAGCTGCGAAATGATGATGGGCTCCTCGACCAGGGTCTCGCCGAGGCCGATGATGGCTTCGTAATCTTCCATAGCGCCTTGAATGTCTCCGGCGCTGGCGCGGAGGGCAGCCTCGGAACGCAGCAGGCGGGCCATGGATCGCAATTGGGCCAGGTGGGGCAGTTCCGTTGCGTACCCCTTCGAGAGGTCCACGTGGTACACGGGTTCGCCAAGCCTGGCGAGCCGGCGGATCTCCTCGAGCAGGCCGGCGTTCTTGCCAAAGAATTCCGAGAGAAACTGAGAATCCTCGCCGGTCCATTCAGACCATCCTTTTGCTTCGACCAGGTTCTCGATGTTCTCATAGTCTTGCTGTGATTCCACCGATTGCGCGTCTGGGCCCAGCTTATTGAAGAGTTCGGTCGCTGGTAATGGCTTGGCCGGGGGCTCTTCGCCGCCCACGGGGGAATGCGTTACCGACTGAGCTCCCGCGCGCTCGTCAGCGGGGCTTTGCGCCTTCGCGGGGACTTTCTTGGCTGTGAATTGCTCTTCGTAGCGGGCGACTGCCTCGCTGCCGCGTCCCACCACGCGCTGGACCACCGCGCTGTCGCGCCGGGACGCGAGCATCCCGGCCGCGATAACAGCCGCTACGCCGGCCGCAAAAACAAGCACCAACCCCGCGAGTATGGAACGCGTACGCTTCTGCATAGGACGTGCCTCTCGTAACAAATCCCAGATGCGCCAATGAAGGCGTCATGTCTATTGTAATGGCCAACAGATGCCATAGCGATCAGTTTCGAGCGGTGCTTGCGGAGTCGATACGGGGGGCCGAAATATCCTCGCCGAGCATTAGATGGGGCAGGCATTCCTGCCTGCGGTCTCGCAGAGCGGGCGTCTGACACGCAATGTCCCGAATAGCACGGTCAGGAGATACGCCGCGCCAACAAGAATGGGCCATTCGTGCGCCGTATCCCTTTCGGGCTGGCGTGATTAGGGCGCTTGCATGCGCAAGGGGCCCCCTCCTCCGCTCCCTCACAGCAAAAAGCCTCTCGTCTGAGAGGCTTTTGAACTCACACGCCGTTGCGCAGGGGGTACAGGAAAACCCGCCCTGCTCCTCATTACTCCTGGCCGACCTGGAGAGGCTGGCCCCCTGCCGGCGCAGCGCCCGCGGGCGCCGCACCGCCACCGCCTTGTGTGCGGCTTGCCGCGGCCGCCGCCTGGCTGGCTTCATGAGCCCTGCGCTGCTCTTCGAGCTGCCTGCGCCGCTCCTGGTCTTCGAGCCAACGCTTTTTCTCGGTGTCTACCTGGTCCAGACTGGTTTTGGCCCGGGCAATCTCCTCATCACGGGACGCTACCAGCGCGGTGGACTGGTTGTCGGGGATGTACTTGAGCACCGCCTGAGCACTCTGGAACCGTTTCTTGGCGTCTTCGAAACTCTGTTCACTGGTGGCTTCCTCGACCATCCGATCGCCTTCCTCGATGAGGCTCTGGCCCTGCTGGATAATGTCGGTGATAACCTTGCGCATCTTGGCTTGAGCATCTTTCTTTCCGTTCTCGGCCTGTTCCCGCTGCGCCTTGAACTCGCTGCTCACGTTGTCGAACAACGTCACGGACTTCTGGTAAATGTTGAGCGCATCGCCGAGTGCCTTCTGCGTACTCAAGACATCCGCTTCGGCCAGCGCCGTTTCTCCGGCCGACACAATCTCCCGGTCGGTCTGTTCGCGTTCGTCGCGCCGCTTCTGCTCGATCCGCGTCTCCTCGATAGAGCGTGCCGCGACTTCATTGCCCCGGTCGATCTCCATCGCGCGGTTGAAATACTCCAGCGCCTTTTGCAGCGAGTCCGACGGCGCATCCGGGTCCGAGGCCTTTGCAACGAGATCTTTTCCCTGTTCGATATAATAGGTTGCCAGCTTCCGTACAATGCGCTGGCGGTCCGGACCGCGCGTCTGAAGCGCAGTTTTCCATTCTTTCACGGCCCGCTCTCTATCACCGAACTCGTAGAACATGTCCCCAACTTGCTCATAGGCCAGATAGTTGTCAGGGTTGACCCGAACGAAATGATCGTATATCTCATCAGCCGCTTTGGCATTCTTTTTTTCTTTGAGGAGGTATTCGATGTTGTCGACGAAAAACCACATCAGATTCTCGTCGGAAGGTTTCATATACCCCAAGTCCTGGTCAGTCTGGAGCACGGTGTAAACGATGTCGCTCACCGCCTGCACAGCATTGCTGAAGGCATTCTGCGCGCCGCCGTTCTTCAGATACCCATTATACCCATCGCCACGAGCGTAGTCGGCAGCAATGATTGCTTTGGCGTCGCGCAAGTAGCTGCGGCTGTCCTCAATATACCGCCGAAGCTCGCGCAGAATGACTGATTTCTCCCGCAAGGGAGTATAGGTGAAGCTTTCAAGATGCTCGTCGATGTCCGCGTCGATTTCGGCGGCGAGCTTTCGGTTTTCCGCCGAGGCGTCATACATGAACGGGAGATACAAATCGGATACCAGGGACGAGAGCACCCCCATGCGGTACGCATAGTAGCTGCCCATTGAATAGTCGCGCACGTAGTGAAGCAACAACATCTCCGAGGCGATCCGATGCATCGCGCGGTTTTCACTGTCCAGCTCCACCGCATCACGTAACACCGTTTGCCCCGCTAATGCCCCTTTGATCATGTCTTCATCGTACTTGGCGCCCGACGTCTGGAACACGGTCCTAATGGTACGGCGCACAACCTGGATGGAGGTCCCGGTAATAGCCCGTTGAGCGCGAGGGCCCCACGCATAGGCCTCCATTGAAAACATGGCAGCCAACACCACAGCTGCGCCGATTACAACCCATCCTCGTTCTTTCATGTCTTACCTCGTCTTCCCTTGAGAGTTTAAAGAAGCCGCCGGCCGCAACGCGTGCCGGAAGCGTCGTCATCGGCCACGCGCATCTTCCTTGCGGACCCCGCACGAAAATGCCGCGCGGCCCCGCTTAGAATACCAAATCCCTGTACATCGCATCGTTTGGGCGGTGTCTATACCGCGGTTCAAACGGAGTCGCCGGCAGGCGGTTGCTGCACCAGGCCGGCACCTCCTGTTCCACGCTGTTGTCGTATACATTCCGCCGCGTCCATTCTACCAGAAGCTCGGTGTACGGTGGACGGTGCTGTTCATCCGGATACCGTCTGAACTCGACGTGGCCGTCCAGATACAGCACATTTCCCCCAGGCGGCACCATATGGTTCAACTGCAGCATCCCCAGATCGCTCACCGAGTCGTACAGAACCGGAATCTCACTCTCCGAGGCAGCCGTCGCCGCCGGATTGTTCATATCCGAGATAAAGAACCGCGACACCCCGTAATGGAGACGGTGAAACGTGTCGCTCCCGCCGGGTCCGTGGCCCCCAGGCACAAAAAGGTCGTCCATCATGAAATCAATCGCGCCTCCGTACATGAGGCGGTGGAGTTCCGCCCACAGAAAGAGCGCCTGTTCCTCCGTCTTGACCGCATACGGCAAGTAGGTGTACATGTCGTTCGTGAGGCATTCGGGATCCATCCGTTGACCCAGAAGGCGCTCGATGGCCTCCCGGTTGCGCGGGTCCGTCACCATAATGCTCTCGAGGTATCCATCCATAAAGGTGATGTCGGTATACCAATCAAGCCGGGTGTCCGCCAGCTCCTTTATCGAACCCGGGCACTTAAACACCTGCAGAGTATCCAGATACTCCGGATACAAGTCGCGTACGTCGCAGATGAAGTTATTGCGCTGCAAATGGTGGCAAACGCCCTTGGAGTCCGGGTAATCCCAAAACCCATTGGGCGCTCCGGGCGGCAGCGCGCCGTCGTGATCGTTTGCCCACAAACTGAACACGATACCAATCTGGCGAATGCTATTATTGCAGTACGCGCGCCGGGCCTGTTCCCGGGCCCGCAACAGCGCCGGCAGAATCAGCACAAAGAGGATGCCGATGATGGTAACAGCTACCATCAATTCCAATAGCGTAAATCCCTGCTTACGCGGCAGGTTAACCATAGTGCCCTCGTGCGCCTGATGTCCCTCTCGCCACACGGCGCCCTGCCCTGATTCCGATTCGCGAGACCTTGACGCGACACTAGCATGACGGCACATAATTGTCAACAGAAGACCCGGGTTCGTCCGGACCCCCGGTTTTCGCCTGAGGGCGTGTTTGGCCACGAGACCGTGTGGAAGGCCCAATCACCGGGTGAGCATTGGCAAGACCGGCTATGGTTGCGGGCTTCTGGCGCGGCCCTGGCGCTGCAGGGCGTGACGTGTGGGCGGGCCCTTTCTTGACTGCGAACGGCTGAGCCGGTAGCATCGGGGGGCGCGGGAGCGTCCGCCACCAATGAGCCAGGCGCGGTCCGTGACACCCGCCGCCCAAACGCGTACCAAAACACAAGGCCACCGTCAGGAGGAGCATCTTGGACGTTCAGACCTTCCCGCTGACGCCTTTCATGACGAACTGCTACGTGGTGCGAAGTGCAGGCGAAGCCATCGTGATCGACCCCGGTGAAGCGGCGCCCTTGCTTCTGGCTTCGCTTGAAGGATACCGGGTGCGAGCCATCATAAACACCCACGCCCATTGCGATCATTGCGCAGGCAACGCGGTTCTGCTCGAGAGAACCGGCAGCGAGCTGCTGCTTCATGAGGCGGACCTCCCCTTGCTCCGCTCCATTCAACAGCAGGGAATGATGTTCGGGTTTCTCACCGTCCCTTCGCCCGACCCGCACGTGTTCCTCGAGGCGGGCGATGAGGTGCATGTGGGCGAACTCACCTTCGAGGTGCGCCACGCGCCCGGCCATACTCCGGGCCATGTCGTGCTGGTTGGCCATGGGAGCGTGTTCGCCGGCGATGTGCTGTTCCAAGGGTCTATCGGCCGCACCGACCTGCCGGGAGGCGACTACCAGCAGTTGCTGCGGTCCATCCAAACGCAATTGCTGCCATTGCCGGGCGAAACGGTAGTATACTCGGGCCATGGCCCGGCCACCACGATCGGCGAAGAACACTCCTCAAACCCGTTCCTGGCAGGACTATAACCGGAGATGACGCGGATTATTACAGCATTGGCAGCCATCCTCAGCCTGGCGGCAGGCGCGTCTGCGGAGGTCACCATTGCTATCGCGCCGGACCAGCCCATTCCCCACGTTTACATCGATGACGTCCTTGTGCTTGAGTTGCGGAGCGATCGGGACATCGAGGCTCATGTCAGGGTCGCCATTCAGGACAGCGGCGGCGCCGAAGAAAGCGCACTCGATACCGTGCTTCCGCTTCCGGGTCAAAGCATCCGGTGGGTGCCTCTCGAAAACGTGGCCGGGCGGCGCGGACGCTATCTGGCCCGCGTAACCATCGAGGCGGCGGGCGAGACGCAGGAATCCACCCATCCCTTCTGCCGGATCGACAGGCCCGCATCCATGGTTCCGCCCCCTGTCGCGGCAATCATGGACTCCCCGGAACCCTATGCGCTCCTGGCCATGCGGGATCTGCCGCTGGGCAGAGTGTGCTTCGACGCCGTCAATCCTGAACTCGACGCGCTGGTTGAGGCTGCCAATGAGGCGGGGCTCGATGCCGCTATCCTCATCGACCTTGCCGTAACGCCGCCCGAAACGGCGACCACCTTCCCGGAGAAATACGCGTCCCGCGTGGCTTACTGGAGCGTGCATCCCGGAGACGCGCCGGGCGCCCTTGAAACCGTGGCCGCGGCGTTTGCCGAGCGAAATCCCGTGGCGCTGTTTTCGCTGGTTGCCGACACCCCGGAAACCCTGAGCGCCATGCTGCGCAACGGCGCCGGGCGGCACGCCGCAGGCATAACGCTGCGAAATGACGCCCCCTCTCCCGATGAGCTCGAAGCGTTCGACCTGGCCGCGCAAACCGCCGGCTACGAACGTCTGCCCTTGCAGGTGCTGGGCCGCGGCATCCGCGAAGAAGACGACTCGGAATCCGCGGCCCGTCTTGTTCGCAATCTCATCGTTTTCGCATCCTGCGGCGTCGCGCAGGCAGACATCGACGGCAAATTGCTCGTTCGTGAAAAGGACGTTACCGAGGGCTACGTCTTCCTCAGCGCGCTGGCCCGGCGCCTCGCGGAAACGGTTCCGATCGGCTCGCTGGATGCGCCCGCCCCGTTTCGCGCCCACGTGTTCCGGCTCGGCGACTCGTGGCTGATTGCCGCGTGGAGTGAAGGAGAAGCGGGGAGCCTCTCGGTCCCGGTGGGCGACGCCGCCATCCTCGAGCTTGCCGACGCCTCGAACAATCCTCTCCCGGCCCCGCCAGTCGAGAACGGTGTGGTGTCTCTCGCCGTGACGGCTGCTCCTGTCTACCTCAAAGGCGAGGGCGGAAACGTCCTGGCGGCAACCGCACGCCGCATGATGCAACTCACCGCGGATTCGTTCGCATCCAACAAAGCCTATGCGGCCCTGCTGCCCGAGCAGGTGATGGATATCTTTCAGGTGATGCGGAAAGCGGCCCCGCCCCGTATTGACCGCAGTCAGTTTCTCGCGCTGCTGCCCATGTTCCCGTTGCTGGAAGCCCAGTGGCATACAGGGGCCATCTCACAGGAGGTGGCCGTGCCCGCGATGTCGGCCCTGTCCGAAATCATCCGTCACGCGGCGGTGATCGAGCAGGCCTACGGGGAACCCTTCGTACAACCCCTGCAGGACACCCTCGCCTCGTGCGCCGAGTTTCAGCAGGACTTCCTGACCCGGGCAGAAACGCCCCCGGAAACCCGGTCGCGCGCTGACTGGCTCATGGCGGAGGTCACGCGGCTGGTGGCCGAAGCGAAACAACTCGATCAGACGGGCAGAAGCATAGAAGCGAACGCCGTCGCGTCGTTGGCACGATGGAAGGCGCGTTCCTTGAAAGCGACCCTGACCTACGCCGCGCCGGGCGCAACGCCTTCCGAGAGCGCTGACGGCGAGGCCAAGGCGCAAGAAGCCCCGTCCTCTAAAGACGACGACAAACCTGAAAAGCAGAGCGGCGGACAGTAACGAATCGAGGAATCGCTCATGAAACGCATCGGAGTGCTGACAAGCGGAGGCGACGCGCCCGGCATGAACGCGGCCATTCGCGCCGTGGTGCGCACCGCCGCATATCATGACCTGAAGATGTTTGGAATCTACCGCGGCTACCAAGGCTTGATCGACGGCGAGGTCGCCGAAATCGGCGCCCGCTCCGTCAGCGGCATCATCAACCGCGGCGGCACCATTCTGCGCACGGCACGGTGCAGCGAGTTCCACGAAACAGCGGGCCGCGCACGAGCCGCCAAAACCCTCGCTGAGCACGGCATCGAAGGCCTGGTCGTCATCGGCGGCGACGGCACCTACCGCGGCGCGCTCAAGCTTCATGAGGAGCACGGCATCAGCTGTGTGGGACTGCCCGGAACCATCGACAACGATATCGGCGGCACCGATTTCACCATCGGCTATGACACCGCGCTCAACGTCGCGCTCGAAGCCATCGACCGCATCCGCGACACCGCCGAGTCTCACGAGCGCATCTTCTTTGTGGAAGTCATGGGCCGTCGCAGCGGTTACCTCGCGATGATGAGCGGCATCGCCGGCGGGGCGGAGGACATCCTCGTTCCCGAGACGCCCACCAGCATCGAAACGCTCGTGGAACACATCGATCTCAACCGCCGAAAGGGCAAACAATCGGCAATCATTGTTGTGGCCGAGGGCGACGAACTGGGCAATGCCATACAGGTTGCCAAACAGGTAGACGCCCTGGCCAAGATTCCCGACAGCCGGGTCGTCGTTATTGGTCATCTCCAGCGCGGTGGTTCGCCCACCGCCTTCGACCGGATATTGGCCAGCCGCCTGGGCGTGCGCGCCGTGGAAGCGCTGATGGAAGGCGTCACCGGGAAGATGGTCGGCATCAACGCCAACAACGTCGTGCTTCGTCCCTTTCAGGAGGCTTGGGAATGCAGGACCCAGTTTGACCCGCAACTCAGCCGGGTTGCCCGGATTCTCGCCACCTGACCGGCGCGGGGTTATCTCTTTGCGTCGGGATTCCCCGGCTCCGGGGGAATCGCCCAAGGGCGGCGAAGGTATTCCTCGATCGAGTCCGGATCCCGCAGCAGGGGATAAGCGTAGGTCTGGACGGCCTCGGCGCCCGCGCCGGCGGCCCCTTCGCCGTCGGTCCACAAATGAGGCACGTTGGCGTTGCGCAGATGCGCGTACCAATTGAACGTGCTGATGCCGTCCGCGCCGTGACGGTACATGTCGAGCACAGTTTGGCACAGATCGTGTTTGTATAGCGCCAGCGCCTTGTCATCGCCGCGTTCGACGCGCCGTTCCCCGATGCCGTGCATCCATGCGGCATGCGGCCACAACGTCGGATAGACGCCCGCCTGCGTACCTTCGGCCAGCTTGGCGAACTCCTGCGTCAACGGTTCCCCCGGAAGCGTGGCAAGGAACAGCGACGGGCACACATAGTCGACCAGCCCGTCGCGAAACCATGCCGCCACATCGAGACCCAGTTCCTTGCACGACGCGTTGGTGGGTTTCTCCGCGTAGAAGATGCCGGGGAACAGGTACGGGCTTGGCTCGCTATCAAGGGAAGGCCCGACACGCACTCCCAGCAGCAGCTTGTCCCTTTTCTTCATCCGCGCGGTTTCGTCGAGCATCTTCCGCGTATCGCGCACCATCCGGGTCAATACGGTGTGGTTTTCAAGCGGGTTTGACACCATCCGGTACCAGCGCCGGAAATCGAGTTCGAGCCCGTCGACATCGTATCGCTGCGCGGCCTCTGTGAGAAGCGCCATGCGATGCGCATACACCTCATCAACGGCCGGATCGAGATTCCCCGCGCCGGAAATGCGGTATTCCGGATGGGCGCGGCCGAAGTCTGACAGAAGATACGTGTTGTCGTACCAGTCTTCGGCGTTCATGCGGAAACTCGCCACGATCGCAAGGCCCCGCGCCCGGCAGGCTTCAATGGTGAGCGTCAGCGGATCGGTTTCCGCCGCGAAGAGGCTGCGCAGGGCGTCGCGCTGGCGTTCGGCGTCGGCGCCGCCGTTCTCCGGCCACGTCATGCGGCTCACCTCGACAAGATACTTGTCGAACGTGGTTCCAACAGCCGTGGGATAGATGACCGGATCGGGCAAACCCACATTTTGGGCCAGCACTCCCGGCTGCATGTCGAGAATGGCTTGCACGACGGCCTGGTATTGTTTCGGCGTGGTGTTGCTGCCGTCAAGAGCATAGAGAATGTTGTTTAGGTCGTTGTTGAAGATGGTGCCCAGCGTTTTACCGGAAAGCGGGGGATTCTGCCGGGTCTCAGCGGCGGGCACTTCGGGCGCTCCCGCAAGAGCGGCGCACACCGCGAACCGCAAGAGAAACCTCGCCAGCTTCCCCATACCCAAACCCTCCTCAGGCGAGCCCCGGGAACAATTCGTCCGGCTTGGCGCACAGTCCCATCACCCGTTTGACAAATGCCGAGGCCTCGGCGAAGTCGAGGGCCCGGTGATCGGCCGCCCCGGTCACGGGCATGATCCAGCGGATAGCAACCGCGTCCTTGCCCTGGGCATCTTGGACGGCCACCGGCTGCTTGCGCGCGGCACACAGGCCGAACGCCGCCACCTGCGGCGGGATAACTTCAAGAAGCGCAATCCGGGCGGGCAACTCCCGCATCACGCTCCCGAGATTCGTTACAAGCGTTGTGGCCGTCAAAAGGTCGTCGGGCGTCAGGCGGTCTTTCTCGGGAATCTGCCCGTAGGCCCTGCGCTCGCTCTTGGAGGGAAAGCTAAGCCGCCGGGGGCCGTACACATTCGCATACAGGCGCCGCAAGACGCCCAGGCGGCCTCGCCGAAGGTGCTCGAGGGTGTCGCGGTGGCCCGCCTCGAGGAGCAGCAACTCGAAATTGGTGTTCGCGACGCGCCGCCGCAGGTCGGCCATCGCGAGGCACAATTCCCGAAGCGATTTCTCTCCCGCCTTCTTCAGGACCGGCGTAACCATACGGGAATCATCGGTCAGAAAAGGCACGGCGATGTTTATGTCGTCGAAAACGATCAATTCGCCTACGGTGTTCTTGGGATTGTACCGGAGATGGGCGTTCATGCGGGGCGACGCCTTGAGCCCTTCCGTGACGACCTTCAGCATGACCGTGTTGAGAGTTACGTTGACGCCGGCATACGCGGGGTCTCGCTTGGCCTTCTCGAGACACCCCATGACCTCCGTTACGTCGAGGTCCACCTGGACCGCCGCGTGAGGAACGGTTCGCCAGCTCTCGGTCGTCTTATAGGCGACTGCCTTGCGGAAGACATCGAAAGAAATGACCTCTTTTACAGCAACACCCTTGGGCAGATTCATCAGCGCCCCCCTTTTGAACTACGACCGCCACCGGTCATTCTTCTTGTCCGTCCCCCGCCCCGGCACGCAACAGCGAACGCCGCGCGGCCGCCGATCTCTCCGCAGCTCACTATACCAAAACCGGCCTCCGTGCGGGGTGTTCGCTTCCCGAACAAGACCAATGAGACCCGTAAGGCATACCGCTTTTTCAAGGGCGGACAGCACAGGACAGGGGCAGGTTCTTCAGACCAGCCTTCCGGGCGCTGATGCTGGTTCTCAGGCCGGAACATTGCCGGAAGGGGGATGCCCTAGCCGGCCAGGATCATGTTGTCGAGGACGACAGCCTGCCCTTCTTCGCAGACCACGGCCCCCGCCGAACCCGCCTGAATCTGGTTATGCTGAACGAGATTGTCGCGGCTGTCGCCCGAGATTTCCACGCCCGTCTTCATGACAAGCCCCGGGCGGCGGTTGATGATGGTGTTGTTGGCGATACGGCAGAGGTTCGCCGACTCTAGATAAACTCCCCGGTGCGCGGGCGACAGGAGCTGGCAGTCCGACACCGCCACGGCGGAACAGCGCGTCAACGTCACCGCTCCGCCACGCGCATCGTCGCCGTACGCCAATCCGGTCGCGATGTTCCCTGTAATGGCGCAATTCTGGCAGCCCTCGAGCAGGACGCCGCCGGCGCCGCTGGCGTTCGGTTCCCACGGGGAGTCGTCGATCGTGTTCCCGGTAATCGCCACCTCGCCACAATTGGCAAGCTCGATGTTGGCCGCGACGCCTGTGTAGATAGTGTTGCCCGAGATAGTGACCGAGCGTTGGGCGTACCGCATCACGATGTTCTTGTTGCGGCTGCCAATGACGTTACCCGTGATGCTCACGACCCTCACGGGCGAATCGTCGGGCATGGGGCGGCCGGTCATGATGATGTTCGCCCCTCCGGCGCCGGGCGTGGCCTGAAGCGTGTTGCTCGCAATGGTGTATTCGCTGATAAGACCGTCGTCGGGGACCTCGAGAACGATCTCGCCGCTGGACCCTTCCTCGTATCCCGAGTTGTACTCGATGTCGTTTCCGGTGATCTGGATGTTGTGGACATCCCCGTTGAACTGACGAATTCCCGCCCGGAAGCAGTAGCTGATCTGGTTGCCGATAATGATGGCCTGATGCAGGTTTACGGCGTCCATAAAAATGCCTGAGTCCGTGCACCGGTAGATGTGCGAATTGGCGATGATCGGGTTGCGATTGCGTTCAACCAGATGAATGCCGTAGCGGCACTCGCGAATCAGCACGTTCTGAATCGTGCACTTCACCGTGCGGAACAGTTCGATGCCGTCGGCCTGAGCATGCCGGCCGTACACCTCGAAGCCCTGCAACACGGGAAACCGTTCGCGTTCCCAGGTGTGCTCTTCGAAGCTGGCCGGGTGAGCCGTGCCCCGGTGATCCCCGATCACCCGGAGCGCGGGACCGGCCCCCGCCATCACGAGGCGCGACGTCCCTTGCGCGCCCCGCACGCCCACATAACCCCGTTGCGTGGTGTCGAGCACCAGCGGCGCCGAAATGAGGTATGACCCTTTCCCCAATTCCAACACCCCGCGTTCGTCAACCGCGCGCTGGAGCGCCTGGGTATCGTCGGTGACGCCGTCGCCCCTTGCCCCGAATTCCTCCACCATCGCCATGATTGTTCCTCCTGTCGCACGCCCGCGGCCCATGGTATCCCGGGCACCGCGCACATGCAACCCAAGAGGCGGCCGGGAACGCATATCCGGCGCGACGCTTCCGGTGGGATAACCAGACTGAGAAAGAGCCAGGGCCTACGCGTTGCGGTTCATCGAGCAGGAGCAGACGCGGGCGGTGCGAGTGGACGCCAGAGAGAAGGCAAACGCTGCGGCTTCGGTCGCGAAGGGCATTCGGGCCAGCCCGGTGCGCCGGTCCGGGGCCGTCTCTTTGGATACGCTCTCTGGTATCCGAAGAGTTATGTCAATGAACTTGATCCCGATGGGGGAAATCGCTATTACATGCTCTATCGCCAGGGGCGCCATGTACGTGTAAGAAGAGGGACCAGTCATGCACACCATCCGGGTTGCCATATTGGGTCAGGGACGGAGCGGGCGCAGCATTCATGCCGAGTATCTGCGCCACGTGCCGAAGAGATTCACCATCGCCGCAGTGGTGGATCCCATGAAAGAGCGCCGGGACCGAGCAGTCCGGGAGTTCGGCTGCGACGCTTACAGCAACCATAAACCCGTTCTCGAGCGGGACGACATCGACCTGGTCATCAACGCGACGCCGAGCCATCTCCACGTGCCCTATACCCTTGAATTCCTGAAAGCCGGCTTCAATGTGCTTTGCGAGAAGCCTTTGGCTGCCAAGGCGAAGGATGTCGACAGGCTTATCGCCGCGCAGAAGAAGAGCGGCACGGTATTCGCGATCTTCCAGCAATCGCGTTACGCGCCCTATTTCCAGAAGGTGCGTGAGGTCATCGATTCGGGGGTGCTGGGCGATATCGTGCAGATCAACATTCAGTTCAACGGGTTCAGCCGCCGGTACGACTGGCAGACGCTCACGGAGTTTGACGGCGGCAACCTGCTCAACACGGGGCCGCATCCCCTCGACCAGGCCCTGCAGCTGTTTGGCACGGACGTCATGCCCAAGGTCTTTTGCGTCATGCGCAGCACCATCAGTTACGGCGACGCCGAGGACCACGTGTTGCTCGTTCTCGAGGGGAAAGGGCGGCCGATCATCAACCTCGAGATTTCGTCGTGCTGCGCGTGTCCGTCTTATACCTATAACGTTTACGGCACCCGAGGGGGACTTACGGGGGACATGACCGCCCTCGAGTGGCGTTACTATATCCCGAAGGAGGCGCCGAAGCTCCGGCTCCAAAGGCGCCCGCTTTCGGACAGCGCCGGCAACCCGGCGTACTGCTCGGACAACCTTACGTGGCACCAGAAGACGTGGCAGGTGCCCACGTCGAAGCAGAATCTGTTCAACGCAATCTCGCACGGCTTCTACTCGATGCTGTACAAGACCCTGACCGAGGGCGCGCCCCTCGAAATCACACCCCAGCAAGTGCGGCAGCAGATCGCGGTCATCGAGGAATGTCAACGCCAGAATCCCCACATCTACGGGAAAAAGCGGGGAAAAGAGTGATACTCGTCTTTTCGCCATAACCGGGAGAGAATCGTCATGGGACTGCGCTGGAGATGGTGTCTTCTGACGGGAGCGCTCCTGAGCGGGTTTGTGCAGCCTTCCAATGCGTTTGCCGCGCCGTCCACGGTTGAATCCATACGCGAAGGCGTCTGGGTCGTGCGGGACGAGTCGGGCAACTGGGGCGGCTCGACCATGGGCATCACCCACCAGCGCGGACCGCATTATTGGGCCAAGAAGGTGCTGGACCTGTCGGCCGTGCCCGAGGACGTGTGGGCCGGAGCGTCCGAAGTGCGGCTGTCGGCGTACTTCTGTGTGCGGGACTACTCGTGGCGCGAACTCCCCGCCGCCAACGGTCTCGACGAGGCCTTTGAAATCGTGGTTAATGACGTCGCGCACCGCATCCCGACGAACTCCGGCCTGCCGGTGTACGACGAGAAGCTGCCGATGGGCGAGTTCATGCGATGGCACGATTTTCCGCTGCCCAAAGAGGCGTTTGTGCGGGGCGAGAACACAATCCTTTTCCGCATGACCGCGCCCGAGGGCAAGAAGCCCGATGATTACTTGTACCTGGGCATCGACAACACCGCGGCGGGCGGCAACAGTTGGGTGCGGTTCGGCGAGGGTCAGGAATGGCGGCAGGATCAGCTTACGGTGCCGGGCGGCGCGGGCGAGTACATGGTGCGGCTGTATCTTCTCTCGGGTTCACGCACCCTGCAGGCGGTTTGGCTCCCCGGCGAGCAAAGGACCGACGGCACGCGCGGCCTGATTGCGTACGCGGGGTCTCACGGGGCGGATACGCGCGTGGAATGGGCGCCGCTCCGCATCGATCCGCTTGAACCGGTCACGGTGGTCATCGAAACGACTCAGGAATCCGGTTTTGCGGCGTCCTGGCTCGATGAGTCCGGCGCTGTCAAAGAGCCTTCGTTGACGTCCCAGGGCGCCCGCCTTGAAGCGGCGCTTTCCCCGCCGCTGCCGTTCCGTCCGTCAGGTATCCGCCTTGATAAGAGCGTGCCGGTCAGCTCGGTCACGATCACGGCGTCGGAGAGCTATCATCCTCAGCCCGAGCGCGTTGACATGACGCCCGCAATCGCTCCGCCCGCGGGCGGAGCGGCCGCGCGGGCGGCGTCGTGCCGCATCGATGCCACCGGGGCCCTGCTTGAGAACGACAGCCTCTCCTGCCGCTTTGAACTGGCTGATGGGCGGCTGCGCCTGGTTTCGCTGTACAACGAGTGGGCCGCGGCGGAAATGGTCAGGGCGCCCGGAGATTCCGCCCTGTTTCTGGTCGAAATCGAGAGCGCCCGGCTCGCGGGGTCGCGTGACTTCGTTTGCACCGCGTTGCCGCCCATGACGGACCGGCAAGGGTTCACGGCGACGCTCGTTCACGAGCCTTCGGGCCTGTCAGCCGCCCTGTCGGTGTGGGTCGACACGGAATTGCGCATGGGCCTGACGTTCTCCAACGTTTCTGACCACGCGGCCGTTTTCAAGGCGGCGTTTCCGCATCTTTCGGGGTTGGCCATATCGGAAGACCCAGCCGGCGACTATTATTTCTTCCCGTGGGGCGGCGGGATTTTCTCCGGCGCGCCCGCGTTGATTCGCCGGGGCTACGGCGACCACGCGGCCCTGTATCAATTGATGGATCTGTACAGTCCCGCGCGCGGGGCGGGGCTGGCGATCCGCAGTACGGACGCCGACGGCCGGCACAAAGTGCTGGCCCTTCGCAAGCACATTCCCGGCAAGGCCGAGATGAATGGCGACGCGGCCAACACGCCCACGTCCGACGAATACAAATGGACGGCCAACCTGCCGCAGACGCCCGGGACAGGCTTCGCGTTCGAGTACCTTCGGCGCACCCGCCAGCCGGGGGAATCGTTTGTGCTCAAAGACGCGGCGCTCTCAGCGCATCCGGGAGACTGGCGCGGTCCCATGAAATCGTACGCCGAATGGTGCCACCAGGTCTGGGCCTTCCGGGCGCTGTCGTCGCTGCGGGGGGTGGTCAACATGATCGCGGCGGGATGGGGGCAGAGTCCCCTGTTTCGCGATGGGGCGTACCGAACGGATTTCATCCAGCCGCGGTGCGACTGCATCGAGTTGATGTCGTGGTGGGAATGGTCTGAGTTGGGACCGTGGCGCACGCCGTGGGACCAGCTCGAGGCGCGTCTTGGCGAAGCCACGTACAACCGCTACCGGCCGTACTTTGTTGAAGATCCCGTAACGGGCAAGACCATGTATCCGATCAACCGGGGCGATTACGATGGCTACAACCAGCGCTGGGGCGGGCTCCCCGCGTTTCAGGAGGCCGTCAAGGCCTACCGCGGCATGGGACCCCTCGTAACCCTCTACACCGACCCGATTCTGGCCTGCGACAACTCCCGCTGCGGCCAGCAATGGGGCAAGCTCTGGGGCATCGTGCAGCCAAACGGGGAGTACAGCACAAACTATGAGTCGTGGAACATGTGCCACGAGGTGGCCGAATACCGCCAGTACGTCGCCGATACCATGCGCCGGGTAATGCAGGAAACGGACGCCGACGGCATCCGCCTCGACGAATACGGCCATGGAGGAGCGGCGTGTTTCAGCACGCTGCACAAACACACGTTCGCCGAACCCGGCTGCACCGAGTGGCTGCGGTGTATTGCCGAAACCACCAGGATGGTGCGCAGGGCCATGGACGAGGTGAAGCCCGGCTCGGTGCTGACCACCGAACACCCGGGCTACGACTATCTCATGCAGTGCATGGAAGGGTGCATCACGTACGATCTTACGGTGCAGGCGACGCCGTTGCGGCCCCTCGAGTGCAACCTCCAGCGCTTCTTCTTCCCCGAATGCAAAGCATTCGAACTGGACCACCGCGGGGCCGACCCCGACCACCACAAGCGTCTCTGGAACGGCGTCGCGTCGTTCGGCGCGTATTATCCCGAGGATATGGACGCCGTGCTCCGCGAGAACATAGACGTGTTCGAGGGCGCTCCCTGCGAGCCGCTCGCGCCAACCTTGGCCCGGCACATTTACGCCAACCGGTTCGGCGCGGGACCCAAAACCATCCACACTCTCTACAACGCGACGGGGATGAGCTTCTTCGGACCGGTCCTCGCGCTGGACCTGGCCAGTGATGAACATCTGTTCGACCTGCTTCACGGCCGCGAACTTGAGCCGGTCGCGGACGGGCGCGGCGCCGTCGTAGACGTCTTTCTCGAACGCGGCGGCGTAACGTGCATTGCGCGTTTTCCCAAACGCATCAGCGTCCAGTCGGATGGGGCTGATATCGTTGTTTCCGTGGCGGGGGATGTTCCGGAAGGGGCCCGGGTGGCTGTGTGCGACGCGCGGGGATTGCGCTTGGCCGAAGCCCCGATTGTTGAGAGCACCGCGGGATTCGTGCGTGCGGAATTGCCAATGGACAGACCCGCAGTGTGTATCAAGCTCATGAACGGTGGCGTTCTGGTGGATGCAGTGGCGGTGCCATCTTCGAAGTCTGGTATACTTTGATTGGAGGCCGCTATGAAACAAAAAGTCACCTACTGGAAAGAACCGGACGGTAAGTACCTCGGTTATCTCAACGAATATCCCGACCACTGGACCCAAGGCGAGACTCTCGACGACCTGATAGAGCATCTCGCTGATCTTTACAGGGAATTCAGCCGCGGCGAACTCCCGGGAATCAGGAAGGTGGTAGAGATCGAAGTCGGATGAAGCGAAAGGACTTGATCAGGATAATTGAAGGTTTCGGGTGTGTTCTCCTCCGCCACGGCGCGAAACACGATGTATACCACAATCCAACCACGGGCATGACACAACCCATACCACGCCATCAGGAGATCAATGAGGTCCTTGCGAAGAAGGTGATTCGTGATCTTTCGAACGAGGAAAAATGAGCTGGCAGTCACCTTCTTTGACCGCACTTCGGGCGCGTGCGTTTCCGTCTACCCCTTTTCACATCTGCCATGATGAACGCGGCTAGATGATCAGTGGGCCGGGTGTCATGACCGGGCAGATTTCGACGCTGCCAGGAGCGGCGTACTACGTTGGCATGGGCTTGATCATCCCTGGTTTCATGTTGTTCGCATCCGTGTTCGCGACAGCCAGGGAAACCTCTTCCGGGCGCGGCTCGGTTTTCTCTTACCGATCTCCCGGATGACAGACCCCCCGTGTGCGTCAAGCTCCTGGAACGCGGCGTGCTCCGTGACGCGGCGGAGCTGCCCCCGGACACGAAGAGGAAATAGGGCACACGCGAACGCCACTCGACGGTTTTCGCCGCCTAAGTTATTATCTGTCAAATAATTAAAGCGGCACGGGTTCGGGGGCAAACCTTGACAGGCTGTTTGAACTGCATTAAGCTGATGTCAAAACGTCCCCATCTGTGGCGGGGATATAACATGCGTGTTGGGCGGTCGGAAGGGGACCTATGGAAGTTCGTCGCCGGTCACGGCTGATCACACTGGCGGTAGGGCTTTGCGACGTCGCGTGCGCGGCGGTTGCGTTCGCGGCGGCGGTTTTTGTGCTGCGTCCGGAAGAGCAGTCGTTTCTGGAATTTGCACGCGGCAATCTCCCGTATTTCTGCGTGTACATTCTCGTATGGTGGGGGGCTGCAACCGATCAGAAGCTCTTTTCATTTCCGCGCGAGAGCAATTTCAAGCGGTTGGTTCTGTCGGTGGTGAAATCGGTTGCCATCGCCTTGATCTTCAGCGGGTTTGTCATCACGTTCTTCACGCGGCACGGGGTGGGACGCGAGTTTTTCCTGGCATTTGGCATTCTTGCACTGGTGCTTGTCCTAGGCTTTCGGGTGGCGTTGCGTGTGTTCCTGGAATACGCGCGGAAACAGGGCTTCAACTTTCGCCGGATCGTGGTTGTCGGGGCGAATGAGCGTTCCCGGAGGCTCCTCGAGCTCATCCAGAGTCATTTACAGTATGGGTATCATGTGGTGGGTTTTGTGGACGACGACCCCGGGCGGCGCAAAGTCTTTGAGCCCCATCACGTCGAATACCTCGGGAATTGCGAACAATTGGACAAGATGCTGCTGAGCGATGTGATCGACGAGGTCTATATTTGTTTGCCGGTGCGGTCGCATTACGAGACGATTCGCAGGATTGCTTTCCAATGCGAGGGCGTTGGTTTGCCGGTGCGGCTGGTTGCCGAGCTGTTTCCGTTGCGGCTTGCCCGGAGCCATCTCTCGCATCTGGATGATCTGCCTCTGTTGTCGCTATCAACCACGCCGGAGGCCCTCGGGCGCCTGGCAATCAAGCGGATACTGGATTTCACGGTGGCGTCGCTGGCCCTGTTGGCGATTGGATGGTGGCTGTTTCCCATTGTGGCCATCCTGATTAAGCTGGACTCGAGGGGTCCGGTCTTCTTCAAACAGGAGCGCGTGGGGCAGAACGGCCGTCGGTTCAACATTTACAAATTCCGTTCGATGGTTGCGGATGCCGAGGAGCGCAAGAGGGAACTCGAGGCCCTGAACGAGGCCGATGGCCCGGTCTTCAAGATGCGCCGCGATCCCCGGGTGACGCGCGTGGGCTCCTTGCTTCGAAAGCTGAGTATCGATGAGCTTCCGCAGTTCATCAATGTGTGGCTGGGGCATATGAGTCTTGTGGGCCCGCGCCCGCCGATTCCGTCCGAGGTCGAACAATACACGTGGGAACAGCGGCGGCGGCTCAGCATACGGCCGGGGCTCACGGGCCTCCAGCAGGTGAGCGGCCGCAGCGACGTGAGCTTCGAGGATTGGGTGGCCATGGACTTGGCCTACATCGACGAATGGTCGCTCATGACCGATTTCCACATCATGCTATTGACCGTCCGGGTCGTGCTGCTGGGAAAAGGAGCGCGCTAGCGCGGGCGGCGTGAACGGCACTGCCGACAGCGCGCGCACACCAAACCCGTCCCCGCGAGCGGGCGCGTGGACCCGCGCATTCGGACTCGTCCTGTTGCTTCGGGTGGGTGCAGCCGGTCTCGCGTTTGCCGCGACGGCTCTGGTAGGGAGGCTGCTGGGCGATGCTGTCCTGGGCCGTCTCGGATTGCTGCTGGCCGTTATGGACGTGGCGGCGGGTTTGGCGGGCCCGGCGCTTGACGCCACGCTGGTGCGGTTCGCGGCGCAGAAGATCACCCCCGAGCTCGACGGCGCGCTGCCCTATTTTCAGCGGATGTTCCGCGCAAAGCTCGTTGTGGCGCTCGGGGTGCTCGTGTTCGGCGCGTTGCTGGCGCAGCCGGTATTGTCGTATGTGATCGCGCCCTCGTCGGGGCGTTGGGACGGTGCGGGCGGCGTAGTGCTCGCGTTTGCAGGGGCGGCGGTGGTCACCCTGCTGGGGTTTGTCCAAGCCTACTATCAGGCGTACCTGCGGATGGCCCGGTACGCGCTGCTCGAGTTTGCGAACAGCGCGCTGCGGCTGGTGCTGGTGGCGTGCGTGCTTGCGGCTGTACCAGCGCCTTCCGCGTCCCTCCTGTTGAGCGCCTATGTGGCCAGTTCGGCGCTGGTGGCGGTTGGAGGGTATGCCCGGCTGCCGCGCGCTGTGTTTCGCAAATGCTCCTCGGAGGCGGTTTCGCTCCGGGAGCCGCTTCGTTTCGCGGGATGGGTGATGGTGGCCGCGGCCTGCACGGCCCTCGCGCAACGGGCGGACGTCTTCATCCTGGGCATGGTGGGAGTGGCGGGCAGAGCGATTGGCCAGTATGTGGCGGCGTTCACCATGGCGCGGCTGGGCGACCTGGCTATCATGACGCTGTTCAGTGTCCTGCTTCCCCGGGCGAGTGCGCTGGATTCGCGGGGAGCGTTCCGTCAGTTCCTGAACCGCTTCGTGCCGGTAACTCTGGCGGCGCTGGCGGGTTGCATCCCGGTGTATTTGGCGGCGCGGTGGGCGGTACCGGCGGTCTTCGGCGCCGAGTTCGCCGAGGCCGGCGTACTGTGCGGCATCTTGTCGTTGGGCGTGCTGGCATCGTTTGGCGCGGCCCCGGCGGGCGCCGCCATATACGGGATGGGCCGTTCGGGCTTTGTGGCGGCCCTCGAGGCTCTCAAGCTGGCCGGCGTCGTAGCGGCCGGTGCGGCAGCGGCCCGGCAGCACGGGGTACTCGGAATGGCATGGACCGTTACCGCGGTTCGCGTTACAATAGGGATGTTGACGTACCTTTGCGCGTATCGCGCCGCGGGGAATTACGGGCAAAGGCCGAGTGGCAGGGGAGAGCGTTTGCCGTGACCGTCATCGCCGAGAAACCGCCAGCTTTTTCCTGGAACATGGCCGCCATTGCTGGCGTTGTGGCTCTCGCGGTGCTGGCGGGCATGGCCGTCTTGATTGGCGGGACCTACGCTCTGCTGGCCGAGCTTGGCCTTATCGTGTTTGCCCTTGTCCTGCGCTGGCCTGTTCTGGGGCTTTATCTGACGACGGCGCTGCTGTTGCTTTCGGGCCCGTCGGGCGTGATTGGGTCCATTCGGGTGGCCATTCCGATCACGGGCGCCAAGATAGTCGGTGCGATGACCTTCGCGAGCTGGCTGCTGAACGCCTTTGTGCGCCGCGAACACATCCGGGTCGGCTGGGAATCGGTGCCGCTCCTTGCTTTGTTTCTGTGGAGCGCTCTGGGAGTGTTTTTGTCGGAGACATGGCGGCTGCAATGGCCGGAGTGGTTCCGTCTGGGGACGCTGGTGGCCTTTTTCATTTTGTCGGTCAATCTGCTCAACACGCAGCGCCGCATTCACGTGTTCACGATGGTGATCGTGGGCTGTGGCGTGGCCATGGCGCTATTCGCGGTGGCGCAGTACGTCATCCCTGCCTTCCAACTGAAAGCGGAGACAGCGATTGCGGACGTTGGCGCCGGGGTTGAAGGGGCTTTTGTCGATCCGGAGTCGTTGAACGGCGACGCGGCGGTGCGCGTGTCCGGGCGCGCGGGCCACTCCAACTGGTTAGCGCTCATTATTCTCATCATCATGCCGCTGAACGTGTACTGGTATGACGTAGCCAAGACGCGGAAAGGGCGCGCTGTCTGCGTGAGCGCGGTGTTCCTCGAGATCCTGGCCCTGATTCTGACGTTCACGCGGACGGGGTTTCTTGTGGGCATCGTGATCTTCGCGGTGTTGGGGGTGCGGCGCCTTGTTCGGGTCAATCCTCCGCGCTTGGCTTACGTGGCGTTCGCCATAGTGCTCGCGTTGATGGCGCTTCCCCCGGCCTACAAGGAGCGCGTTCTGGATATCGAGAAATACACTCAATCGGATTCCGTGCGCCACCGCCTGCAACTGCAAGACGCCGCGTGGGAGATGATGCTCGAGGAACCCGTGTGGGGCGTAGGACTGTCGGGGTACGGTTTGCGCATTGTGAAGATGGACACGGAAGTGGCCCATATCATGCGCTGGCTTGTCGAAGAAATGCATTGGGACCCGCGGATTATCGGCACGCATAACATGTATCTTCAACTGGCGAGCGAGACGGGACTGGTGGGCCTGGGGCTCATGGTCTTGTTCTTTGGTATTATGGTGCGCGATCTGCGCAAAGCCGAGCAGTTTTACGCAAAGGCCGGGGACCGCCGCGTTTCTACCCTGGTCATGTCGCTTCAGGTCAGTCTGCTGAGTTTTCTGTTGTGCGCCCTCTTTCTGCATGCGCTGCAACAAAAGATCTGGTGGATGATGGCAGCGATTGCCGCGGTCGTGCCGTTGTATAAGGCGGGCATGGCCGAGTCGCGCGCAGGTGTCACAAGACCGGCATTGGACGCCCCCCCCGAAACAGTGTGACGCAGGGGGCAAGCACACAGAGAGGTTGGCCGTGAAGCGCATAAACGTTCTGTATCTGGTCCGGACATGGGCCATTGGCGGATCGCACACCATCATATTCCTGCTTCTTCGGCATCTTCCCCGGGACAGGTTCAATATCGTATGCGTTCCTTTTGATACGCTATCGAAAAGCGACGATGCCTTCGTGCGCGCCTTGAGGAACCGCGACCTGCCTGTCGCGCCCGACCGCGTGCCGTGGCACAGCCGCACCGGCTGGTGGAAAGCCCGCGACGCCATCTCGTCGCTTATCGACAAATACAATATCGATATCATCCACAGCCATGATCCGCAATCGAACGTCCTTGTGGGCGTTGGGCGCAACCGGTGGCCCTGTGCCGTGGTGTGCAGTCCGTATGGATGGTGGGCCCGCATGTTTCCCTTGCGGAGCCACGTCTACAATTGGGTCGAGCGCAGTTTTGCCCTGCCGAACGCGGACCAGGTCATTACGGTATCGGAGGACATGAAACGGAAGATCCTGCGGGGCGACACCCGCGAAGACCGCATCAACGTGGTCTACACGGGGCTGGACCCCCGGGAACTCGAGGGGGGCGCGACGCGCGACGAGGTCCGCCGCGCTTTGGGCATTCCAGGAGACGCGTGTGTCGTTGGCGCGGTAAGCCGGCTCTACGTCGAGAAGGGGCACACGTTTCTGCTGGATGCTCTGTATCACGTAGCGGATGCGGCGCCGCACCTGCATCTGCTGATCGTGGGCGAGGGACCGTTGCGCGCGTCTCTCGAACGCCAGGCGCTGGCCCGGGGCATTAGCGGGCGGGTGCATTTCACCGGTTTCTACGACGACTTGGCGGGCGCGCTGCGCGCAATGGACCTGTTTGCCCAGCCGTCCATCCTGGACGAGGGGTTTCCGACGGCAGTGCTCGAGGCGCAGTTGGCCGGTTTGCCCGTCATCGCCTCGGACGTGGGGGGTACCAGTGAAACGATGGACGTCGGGAAGACCGGCCTGCTTGTTCCGCCGCGCAACGTGGATAAGCTGGCCGAGGCCATCCGGTCTCTAGTGGACCATCCCGAGCGCATACAAGCCATGGGCGCGGCTGGACCGGACTGGATCCGGAAGTCCTTCACGCTCGACAACATGGTTCAAAAGGTGTCTGAAGTCTACGAAAAAGCCCTTGCGGAATACCGCGAGCGGACCCGGGCAAGATAATGCGGGTAGCCATCGATGCCCATGCCCTTGGAACGGGCGCGGGAGGAAACGAATCCTACGTACGGTCGCTGCTGGATGCGTTGTCTCTGCAGGGCGCAGCGGTTGCACCCGTGGCCCTGACGGCGCCCGGCTGGGAGGGGGAGCTGCCGCCGGGCATCGCTTCGCAATCCCTGCGGGCGCGTCGGTCATGGCTGCGCGTTGTCTTCGATCTGCCGTCTGCGCTCCGGCATGGGAAATACGATCTCTTTCATGCGCAATACATCGCGCCGCTGGCGTGTCCGTGCCCCGTGGTCGTCAGCATTCACGATTTCGTGTGGAACCGGTACCCCGAGACGCTTCGGCCGTCTACACGCTACCGGTTGCAGGCGCTTATCCCCGGAACATTGAAACGCGCGCGGCGGGTTTTTGTGCTTTCGGAGGCGATGCGGCAGGAACTGATGGAATTCTACCGGTTTCCGGAAGACCGGATAGACGTGGCGCCTCCCGCGGTACATGCGCGGTTTACCGCCGGGAGCGACGCTGCGCACATCGAACGCGTGCGGGCTAAACATGGCCTCATGGCGGATTATGTCTTGTATGTTGGCGCATTGCAGCCGCGCAAAAACCTGGAGCGCCTGTTCGATGCCTTTGCAGCCGTTCGCAACGAGGGCTTGCCTCACCGGCTGGCGATTGTGGGGCACGAGGCCTGGATGACCCGCTCGATCGGCGAAACCGCGCGCCGTCTGGGGCTCGAAGACGCCATCGTGTTCACCGGGTATGTGGACGATGCGGACCTGCCCGCTCTGATCGCGGGAGCGGCGGCATTTGTTTACGTGTCCATCTACGAGGGATTCGGGATTCCAGTGGCCGAGGCCATGGCTTGCGGCGCGGCGGTGTTGACCTCGAACACCGGCGCGCTGGCGGAAGTGGCGGGCGGCGCGGCCATGACCTGCGACCCGTTCGACGCGGACGCCATCGCGGAGGGGCTTCACCGCATCCTCACCGACGTTCACGAACAGCAGCGTCTGCGGCAAGCGGGCCCCGAGCGCGCGCGCAACTTCTCGCACGAGGCCATGGGAAAAGCGCTGGTGGCCGGATACCGCAAGGCGCTCGAAGAGCCATGCCTTGGCGTGAAGTCGTGACCGCGCCCCTCTTGCGGCTGTAAGGCCTCCAAAGGACGTGTCCGACCCGGCCGGGCGGTCCGCTCGGTCCGCCATCAATTTCAGAAGGAGAAATCCACTTCCGCAACACCGTTATCGGCGAGGGTCACCGTCTGCGACTGCTCGCGGGGCGTACCATCGGGACCGTTGCAGTAAGCGACGACGCGGTAGGTTCCCGGAGGCACGTCGGGGATTTCGTAGCGCGCGTTCTTCTCGAATTTCCACGTGCCCGCGCGGAGGCTGGTTTCGTCGGGTGAAGCCAGGTCGCGCAACTCGACCCGCCAATTCGCATCGGGAGGGCCCGAGAATGCGCCGTGGACAACGCCGGCGCCGTCGTACTGGACATCGACCTCGGTAGCGTGGCCCGCCTGGACCTCAACCGCGCGGAAACAGACGGCTTGCGCGCCGCCCCGGCGGTCTTCATAAAGCCACATGTTGTACTTAACGAGATATTGCCCCGCCGGAAGCGTCTTAACTTCGTAGTGCCCGTCTTCGCCGGTGCCGCCGTATGGCGCGCCTTCCCACCCCGGGAATGTGACATATCCGTAGGCACTGGGCTGGCCGTTTCGGGTAACGTAGCCGCGCAGCATGCCCTCTCGAGCCAGGGAAACCCGAAGCGCGCTCGTGCGGCCCGGCTCAACCTGAACCTCCAGACGTTGCGTGGCATACCCCTCGGCTTTCACCTCGATAGCCGCCAATCCGGCCGTTATCCCGTCAATGATGAAACCGCCCGTACCGGAGTCCTGTGTAACATTCCCGTGGCGTGGCGACGGTTCATGCGGCGAGTCCACTTTCAGTATCCAGAGCTGAAAAGCGCCCACGGGCTGTCCCGTGTCGGCTTCCGCGACCACGCCCTCGATCCTCCCCCTGTCCGCCGCCGCTTCGACGACAACCCGCACATCCTCCAGGATATCGCCCGGCCGCACCGAAAGCGCTGCGTTACGGGCCTGCTGGGCGCCCGCCCCGGCGTCTACTTCGAAGACATAGGTTCCTCCGGGCACGGACCCGATGAAGAACGTCCCCTGGCCGCCGGTGGCTGCCCAGTCCGGCACGAACGGCTCCGCAAGGAATGCCGCCGGGTCGCCTTCGTGCTTCTTCTCCGGCGCAAGCCGTACCTTTGCTTCCGGGAGGACCTGCCCGCGGGTATCCGATACCGTCCCCGAGATTCGGGCTTCGGGGAAGAGCACGAAGTTTATGCCTTCAAGCGTGTTGCCCGGCGCCACGGGCAGGATCACGTTTGGCGCAAGCCCAACCTTCTGCGGAAAAGGGAGTTTCTCCGCTTGTTTGATCATGACAGTGCAGAATTCGACCAGATCCGTCTGGAGAGCAGGCGCCACAATCTTGACCGATGCATAGCCATCCGCGGCGGCCCGCACGGTGTAGGTGTGGCCATACTCCGGAAGGTGTGTGCTGCCCGCCAGATAGTCTGCAACCTCACGAAAACCCGCGGGCATAAGTCCCCGGAGTTCGTAAAGCCCCTCATTGTCGGTGGAGGTTTCCACCGCCGCCGACCGGATGCGATCAAACCCGTCATCACCCGAATAGGGAACGATGTCCAGCGGGACAGCCTCCACGCGCGCTCCGGGAATCGCGTCGCCGGCCGCATTCGTGACCCGGCCCTTGCAGGTCACGGTATCCACCGAGAACGAGAAGTCCACGCCTTCCTTTGCTTCCGCTTCGCCGAGCGTGACTTCTTGACGCATTTTCTCCGGAGCCTTGACCGCTTCCGGAGGCGGCGCCGCCTGTATTTCGTAGCCGCCGGGGGCAAGTTGGGAAAACTGATAGCGCCCATTCTCATCCGTCAGCGCTTCCCGGCGGACGCCCTTCGCCTCGAGGGCCACGGTCACGCCCGCGGCGGGCTGGATGTTCTCAGTGAACAGCAGCTTCCAGAAGCTCTGTTCCCTTTGCGACCCGGACAGCGCCGCCTGCAATGCGCTCCGTATTTTCTCGGTATGGTATTCGGCGTCCTTGGCTTGGACCGTCCCCGAGATCGACCCCTGGCTGCCGGCGGATGTTTCTGCTGCCGCTGTTTGTGCCATTTGCGGCCCGGTTTGTTCGGGTGCGGGAGTTGCGGCTTCGGTACGCTGCGGCTGTGCCTCGGCGGCGGGGGCGGGCTGTGCCGCTTGTGGCTGCAGGTTGGCGGCGACGTCTCCGGCGTCGCCGCGCACGGCCCACCAGATGCTTCCCGATATCACGGCCGCGAGGATTGCCACGGCCGCCAGCACGTGCTTCGCCGCAAGAAGACCCCCGGCACTGGTTGCTGCCGCGGCGCCCGTGGCGGCCCCGCTTGCGGTCAATGCGGCTTCCTGCAGGCAGTGTCTCGCCAGGGATTCGGAGATGGCACCGGGGAGGGCTGCCGCGTTCGCCTTGGCCGCGGCCAGGGCTGCGGCAAGCACCGTTGCGGAGGCCGTGACGCCGCGGCTGCGAAGAAATGCGCCCATTTGCGCCAGGCCCCGCTGGATGCGGTTACTGACGGTCCTGCGGGGAATGCCAAGCTCGCGCGCGATGGATGCGTGAGAACGGCCGTAGAGAAAGTGCGCGACAATGGGTTCACGGAGTTCCTCGGGGAGGTCCTCGATGGCCTCGTCCAAAAGGCCCGGCAGTTCACTCTCATCGGAAGCTGTTTGCATAACCTGTTGCTCCGCATAGGCGGCTTCGCGTGTTCGTCGGCGTTTGCCGGCGCGAAGGTGCATGAGGCTGCGGTTTGTCGCCATGCCGTGGAGCCACGCGCCAAGCTTCCGCGGCGGGGAGTCCGCGCGATTGCGGAGCACCTCCAGAAAGCATTCCTGGGTTACATCGGCGGCGTCGGCATGATTTCTCAACATCCGGCAGCAGACGGCATACACGGCTGAGCCATGACGCTGCACAATCTCCCGAAAGGCCTGCGGGTCCATCTGATTGTGCCAGCGTTCCAGCAGATATTCGTCGCTTTTTCCCATGGCGTTCGTAACCTGGCTTACAGAGCTCCATTTTACAGGAATGTTGCCGCTGAGGGTGGTTTCGGGCCAGAGGATGTGAGCGGGGACACGTAGTCGCGCCGGGGACGGCG
>DAOLNV010000058.1:35636-37319 GCA_035416745.1 Candidatus Hydrogenedentota bacterium
GGCGGCGCTGTCGGAGCGGGGACACGTAGTCGCGCCGGGGACGGCGCTTGGTACATGTCCCCGCTCTCGGGCTTGATTTTCGGGTGACGGTGTTCCATGGTCATGGGGTGGGTGGGGTTGTGTCTGGCTCGCGGGTGGGTAGAGGGGCGAGGGAGGAAGGGTCATGATGGGGCGCGTAGTCACACGGTTTTTCCTGGTTGCGGTGCTGCCCGTGACAGTGGTAGCGGCGGCGGAGAATGACATGAGCGAGACGGTGTTCGTGGTGCCGAATTTTCATCCTGCGTCGTGCGGGTGGCTGACGGATTTCTCGCACGAGCGGCTGTATTGCGCGAACAGCTATCTTGACCATCTGGACCGCGTGGCGGCGGACGGCGCCTATGCCTTCGTGATCTCGGAAGTGAACACGATGATCGCGATAGGCAACTTCACGCCCGCGCGATTCGAGGAACTCAAACAGCGGCTCGCGGAAGGCCGGGTCGAAGCGGTCAACGCGTTTTTCCTGGAACCGACGATTTGCCTGTCGGGGGGCGAGGCGCTCGTGAAACAGGGCGTGGAAGGTTTGCGGTGGCAGGAACGCATGCTCGGAGTGCGCCCGCGCCATTGCTGGGCGATCGACGTTACCGGCATGCACGAGCAGATGCCGCAAATTGCGGAAGGGCTCGGTCTGGACACCCTGGTCCATTGCAGGATGAACAACTTCGGCAGCACGCTGTACTGGGGGCAAAGCCCTGACGGCACCCGCATCCTGACCGTGTCTCCCGGTCACTACAACGAATGGCCCGCCCTGTTCCGCGCTACGGAGGCGCTGAATGACGCGGAACTGCGGAAACTGATCGACGACGGCCGGTCCCGCGAGCGGCGGACGTCGCTGGCGGACGTGCCTACCATGCGCACGCCCGACGGCGCGCCAACGCTGGTGCTTGCGGGCAGCGGAGACTACAGTCTCGCGCCGTTGTACGCGCGGTACCCGGGCGAGTTTCTCGAACAGTGGAAGAGGGCCGCGCCGGATGTCCCGCTCCGGTTCGCGACGTTTGGAGATTACGTGGATGCGGTGAAACCGGGAATCGCGTCGGGCACGATCGCCATGCCGACGGTCACGGGCGGCTGGAACTTCACCTATTTCGGATTTTGGATCCAGAATCCGGCGGTCAAACAGCGTTACCGCCGCGCCGAACACGCGCTGGAGGCATCGGAGATGCTCGCCACGATCGCCAGCCTGCGCCAGAACCAGGCGTATCCCGCGCAGGACTTGTATCATGCCTGGCTCCTGATGCTGTTGAACATGGACCGCAACACGCTCTGGGGCGCCGCGGGCGGCATGGTGTTCGAACATCCCCAGTCGTGGGACGTTGAGGACCGGTTCGATTGGGTCGACACCACCTGCGGAGGGATATGCGAGGAGAGTATCCGGAAGATTCGGGGCGATGGCGAGGCGGTCACGCTGTTCAATCCCGCGAACTGGCGGCGCAAGGACCCCATCGTGCTGGAGGCCGGCATTGCGCCCGGCCTGGCCGGGATTCCGTGCCAGACGCTGCCCGGCGGCGCGCTGCTTTGCCGGCCGGACATGCCTCCCGCCGGATTTGCTTCGTATGCAAAGGCCGGTGACCCTGCGGCGGCATCGCGGGGAATTGGTCTCCCTGCGGCCATCGAAACGGCCTTCTACACGGTCCGCATCGACCCGAA
>DAOLNV010000059.1:0-30274 GCA_035416745.1 Candidatus Hydrogenedentota bacterium
TGCCCGATCTTCTGGCCTCTCTGCCGCCGGATAGAATCACCGTGGCCGAACCCTTCGACGCCGCGGAACAGCCCCTTCCCGCACAGTAGGGAAAAGTTTTCGGGCTGGGCGCTTTTTTGAGCTGGGCGCGCAAAACCCTCGCGTCCGAGGGCCGAAAGAAGCCCTTTTTGCCCCCCAAACCGTGTCCGCTATAGGTATTTCCAGGCAAACCGGTTAGAAACCGCATATTTCGCATGTGGGAGCGCGTTTTTAGGCGCTTGTCTGGCGGGGGCTTGACCCTGACAGGCCAAATATGCTATTCAGATCCTGGCCATGCACGCTGTTCGCCATGTGGTAATTGACAAAGTCTTGGCGGAAAGTGCAGTATGTTGACTTCGCGGCGCCTCGTGGCGCGGGGAGAAAGTATTTCGAGGGATGTTCAAAAAAACCTTGCTTTTTCCCTAAGGTTATGGCATTATGAGGGTCAAGAATGTTTTGCTTATGTGTGTATCGCGCAAAGACGTGCGCCAGAAGCAAGAGATTATTGAGGCTTGTCCCAGGGGAGATGCGTCGTATATACTGATTCGAACAAGGTGTTGAGGGGGTGCAGTGAATACACCCGTAGATATAGCGTAAGGAGTGTTGGCGTGGTGCTGACAAAGGAGGAGAGACAATGAGCGTAAAATTCTTGAGAAGTTGGGGTTGGGCCGTGTGCGCCATCTCGGTGGCGGTGATTGGGCTAGGCTGCCCACCGCTCACAACCACGGTTCCGGACCTTGTGGGTCTTGAGGAAGATGCCGCGTTGGCGGCCCTTGAGGAAATCGAGCTGATTGCCGACGTGTACAGAATCCACGACGACGTCGTCGCCGAGGATATCGTGCTCAGTCAGGATCCGGCTGCCGATGCGGAAGTCGACAGCGGCACAACCGTGACTCTTGGCGTATCCCTTGGGCCATGCTTCGTGCCCGATGTCATTTACGACACCATCGAAGACGCAACGGCCGCTATCGTTGCAGCCGACCTCATCGTGGGCGAAACCGAAGAGCGCTTTGACGCCACGGCGCCGGCTGGCACGGTCCTCGAGACCGAGCCGGTAGCTGGGACTCAAATCGCTGTCGGCAGCGCGGTGAACCTGGTTGTTTCGAAGGGCCCGGATCCGATGGTCGGTTTGATTAATGTGCCGACCTACCCCGCTCCGTTCGAACTGGCGGTTGACGGTCTGCCGATGTCGCAGAACGCCGATACCACCGCCGGCGCGTGGCACTGGTTCAAGTTCGACGGCACTGCCGGCGCCAAGTACTACGTGCATGTCACCGGGAATGCCCCAGTCAATGCGATGGTCTTCATCGAGCGTAGCGTCCCGGGCACCGAGCAGCTAGCTGCCGATATGCTCTGGACCACCGATGCAGACCTCACGACGTACTGGGAGTTCATTTACGACGAAATCTGCCAGGACTGCGAGGACGACTGCGCAACCAATCCTAACGAATGCGGATGCGTCTGCGCATGCCCGAAGGTCGCCAAGTCCGAGAAGTCCATCATAATCCCGAACTTCGTGGCTCCCGAGGACGGCACGTATTACGTAGTTGTTCAGGCCGCGAAGATCCTTACCTGCTTCCCCGAGTGCACAGCGTCCGATTATCTCATGGCCGCTTACTATGATATCCGCACCTTCTCGGTGCAGGTGACCACGAACACCAGCTACGAAGACGCGATCCCGATTCAGGCTTTTGACCCGACGACGGATGCGCCGTTCTATCGCGGTGTGGTGAAGGTCAACAAACACGATTGGCTGTCGTTCAATGCCGAAGCAGCCTCCAACTACATGATCGAGTTCATGAAAACGGACCTGTCTTTCGAGTACGGCGTGAAAGCGACGTTGTACGGTCCGTTGGGTGATGTGGTGCTTGTCTGCACCGCGGGCGCTCCGGCCATGACGGATTGTGACAACTGTGGCGACCCCGAGGCATTGTTTGCCCCGAATGCAGGCACCTATTACATCCTGATTGAGGTCGGCGACGGTCCATCTGGCTCCGGGCCCTATGATGAACCGGATGATCTCGAATTCGGGGAGTTCCCGTATATCTTCCGCGTGCTCGATGACGACCATGGCAATGCCGCATCCCTGGCGACGACCATGGGCACGCCGGCCTTGGGCGCGGAAGAAGTCGCGGATGGATACCTTTCACGGGGTGATGTAGACTGGTTCAACTTCGTTCCCGGAAGGTTCGCCACCTACCGCGTCGAGACCAGAGGCGAGTTCAACCTTGCTCTGACCGATGGCTTCGCTTACTCGTTCGCGAACTATGATGGCAAGAATGACATGGCCATCATTGTCAACACCAATTCGACAGCGTTGCAGGACTTTGGTGTTAACATGCCGGATTTCGTGAATGATCCGTACTGGCTGCAGCAGGGCGCGTACCAAGTCGCTTTGGTTGGCGATGACATTGTCGATCCGGATATCCGGAACATCGCCGGCGCGGTAGACATAGCTATCGGCGGCACGGGCACGGGTATCGTTTGGCCGATGGACCAAGACCTGTTCTCCTTCGACCTTGCTTACAATTACATGCACAAGATTGTAAGCACAGGTGCTGCGGGCCTCGAAGTGAAAAAGGTCACAGCCGATGAGAGCGCTCTCCAAGATCTTACCGTTGTCAGTTCCACAGCGGGTATCGAGGAGCTCAAGACCATTACCGTGTATGTGAATCCGTATAATCAAACGCCGAAGATTACTGAAGATATTAAGGGTTACATCGTCGCGAAGGGCGCCACCTCCGTCACGGACCCGGCCCAGCTCAACGCCGCATACCAAATTAGCGTTGAACGCGGTGAAAACCCGATCTTCACAGGCGCAGTAGATCCATCTGCACAAAGCGTTGCGATCGGAGGCTGCTTGGAAGGTTCCTTGTGGCCTGCTGAAAACAATGTGGTGAAGTTCACGGCTACAAAGGCATGGCAGTGGTACAAGCTGACCTTGACCGGCGCAGACACGTTGGCCGCCTATGTCGACGCGAACGATGACGGCCTGTTGTCAGACCCAGCGGAAAAGCTTACTCTGATCGCGGGGGCTGCAGGCAGGAGTTACCTTCAGCTTGCGACAGTCGCAACAGGCGGCTCCGACGTCTACCTCGTCATCTCGAACACTACCGGCGAGGCGGAGTATGAGATCTGCGTAGCTGAGGACGATCATCGGAACAATAGCATGGACGAGGTCCAGGATGAGGCAGCAGCCGCGGTTCTTACCACCACAGGCTTAACGGGTGTGGCTTGGTTTGAGCCGCTTGATGTTGATTCGTTCAAGTTTGACGCCATCGCCCAATTGATGTACAAGGTCAGACTGACCGCCACCGTGACACCCACTGACGTAATAACCTTGTGGGCGGAAGGTGCTGTTGTCAGCGGCGACCTTGATCCGGCTGCAGACAAGTGGGAGCAAGAAGCAAGGGTCCCGGCTGATGTCGCCCGGACGCTCCTTGCGCGCGTCACGAATACGGGTGCCGCAGACGTCACCTACACCATAAAGCTGGAAGTGGATGACGTGTCGAACGAGCGCTTGACCGCAAAAGCGTTGACGGTGGGAACGAGCACTGCAGGCGTGGCATGGGAAACTGACAAGGATTGCTTCGCGTTCACGCCTATAGCCGCCCACACCTACCGAATCACTCTTACGCCTACAGCTCCGGCTAACCCGACGTTTGTCGTCGCCCCCCTGGTTGACATCAACCCCGACCCCGCGATTTTTGAAGTTCTCGCGCCTGACGCGAGTCCGGTGTATGTGGATGTGAACGCGGGAGCGACTCCGGGGGCCTATACGATCTTGGTTACAGATGTCACTTGACCCGGAGACCCTGTAGCCCCTCCGTCAAACGGCAACGTTTGACCTAAGGCGAACAACGGCGGGGGGACCTCAAGCGAGGTCCCCCCGCCTTATTCATTGTGGGCGGTGTCCCGAGCGGGCGCTGCTGGGGCGCGGTTTCCACCAGCTGAAGCACCCCGGCTGTGGCGTGGTTTCCTGACCACGCCACTCCGGCGAGACAGTCAGGTGTCCAGTTGTGGGGAATCTCGGCTATAGGGAGGGAGACCTTCGGTCGGAAGAGTGATGCGGTCAGGAGACCGCACCACAGCCGGAGGAGACCGCACCGCAGCCGGAGGTTTCGCCCAGCGTGTTCAACGGCCGCTTGCCGGGTGCTGTATCGAACGAGACCGCGGGCGCGGTCAGCCCCGAACTTGAATGCCCACAGCACAGGCCGTCAGAAAAGACCCTGACAGGCCGTTACACCAGCTTCCACGGTTCGCGGTATTCGCGGCGGATGAATTGCGCGGCTTCGGGGGCGTTGGCCGCCTGGAGCGCGGCCGGGTCCCACTCCAGCTTCTTGCCCGTGCGATAGGCTACATTCCCGAGGTGGTTGGCTTCGGTGAGCCAGCCCGCGTACTCGAAGTTGCACGTGGTCGGCGCTCCCGTCTTGCATGCGTGAACCCATTCGGCATGGTGGCCGAGGGACGCTGGAATAGACTGCGGGGGCGGCACGAAGTCTTTGTAGGTTTCCTCGGGCAGGAGCACGTGCTTGCTGTAATCCGCGAGCAACATCCCCTTCCCGCCAATAAAGAGGACGCCGCTGTCCCAGTTGGGGATGCCGCCGTCCTTGAGGATTTGCGGTTTGTAGAAGCCCTGGTACCAGGTCAGCTTGACCGGCGGCAGGTCTCCGCGCGCGCCGTATTCGTAGGCTGCCTGCATGGACGCCGGCGCGATCTCCGGGTGCAGCGGCGGCCCGTTCGCCTCGATGGTGCGCGGGTAATCGAGCTTCAACGCCCAGAACGGCAGGTCGATCCAATGAGAACCCAGGTCGGACATGGTGCCGTTGCCGAAATCCCACCACCGGTACCATTTGGGCCCCGGGAAATAGACTTGGTTGAACGGGCGGTACGGCGCGGGCCCCAGCCAGAGGTCCCAGTGCAGTCCCTCGGGAATGGGGTCTTCGTCGGCGGGCCGTTCCTGCACGCACACGATATCTTGCGCCTTCTGGCACTCCTCCTCGGTGGCGTGCCATCCCCACGCCCGGCCCACCCAGACATGCACCTCGCCGACGGGGCCGATCGCCCCTGACTGGACCAGCTCGACGATGCGCCGGTAATTGTCGGTGGCATGGATCTGCGTGCCCATCTGGGTAGCGGCCTTGGCCTTGTTCGCGGCCTCGCGGATGATGCGCGCCTCCCATACGTTGTGGGTGAGCGGCTTTTCGCAATACACGTGCTTGCCCAGTTGCAGGGCGGGCAGCGTGGCAAAGGCATGGGTGTGTTCGCACGTGCTGACGACCACCGCGTCGAACTCGCTGGCGTGATCGTAGAGTTCCCTGAAATCGGTGAATTTCCGCGCATTGGGGAACTTCGAGGCCGCGGCGGCGAGGGCCGGCTCGAACACGTCGCACAGCGCCACGATGTTTTCCGAAGCCACCGATTCCGCGTTGCCCGCGCCGCGGCCGCCCGCGCCGATGATCGCGATGTTCAGGCGTTCGTTGGCACTGCCCGGCTGGGCGAGGGCCGGCGCGCCCAGCGAAACGGCCCCGGCAGCCGCGAGCGATGAACGGAGAAAGGCCCGGCGGCTTGGACGGTTCAGGTTCTTGCGAGTCTCGGCGGAATGGTTTTTCATGGCGGTTTGTCCTTTCGCGGTCACCTCTGCGCAGCCTGCGATTACTCGTTTCCCAGTCTAATAGCGGCGACCGAAGCATTCAAGCGAACATGCGCTAGTTCAAATCGCTGGGTAAGCGTCGACGAAACCAGGAACGGGATATTGCGATTCGTGGGTCCCGATTGGCTGGCAATTTTGAGCGATAACCGTGCGGCACACATTCCCAGTTACGGTTTCCGTCCCTTCAGCGCCAAGGCGCACGGTATGCGCCTTCCGGAGCACCGACGCGGCAGACGTCAGAAGAATGCCGAGCTGGCGCTCAGCGCTCCCAGGGGCGCCATCTCCTTGCCGTAGCTAGAAACCCCGCCAACGGCATGGGACTTCCGGAGCGCCAACGGCGCGTAACATACCAGCCTGGCCTGAAGGGCCAGGTAATGGGATTCAAAACAAAAAAGAGGGCTGAAGGCCCGAAACATGTCGGAGAGGTCATGCAAGTAACGGGCTCCGGAGATACGTTACGCAACAGCCAGGAGGTCTCCGGAGCGCCGACGGTGCAGGGCATGCGCCCTCCGGAGGGCCGACGTGGCAGACGGCAGAAGAATGCCGAGCTGGCGCTCGGCGCTCCCAGGGGTGCCAACTCCTTGCCGTGGCCAGATAACCCCGCCAACGGCATGGGACTTCCGGAGCGCCAACGGCGCTGAAGAACACAGGCGATTGGGGCGCATAAATGGGCTGGGGCCGTTCTCCTCGCGCTTCAGGCCGGGCTGGTATGTTTCGCGCCGTTGGCGCTGAGACGCGATACCGGCGCGGCGCTGTCCTGTCATCCAAAGGGTATGCCGCAATGCAGCCCGCTGCGCGAAATGCCAAAATGTTTGCGTTGCGTTGGTTCACACTACCCGGCGATGGGCGACCCGGCGGAAATCCCGGCGACGACTCACCAATAACCCGTTTGCTTGGACTCGCGCGCTCTGCTATATTTTTCGCCGCTAAAGGCAAAATACGAGAAGCACGTTCACGCGTGTGGCATTACGGGGGGGCAGCGTGCATGGACGCCGCCACTGCGAGCAAGAAATTCCAGGAATCGAAGGTTCTGTTTGCGTCGGGCAATTTCCAGCAAAGTCTTGGGATGCTTGACGAGGTCGACCGGGCCTTTCCTCATCAGAAGAACATTGTGTATGCCAAGGCCATGTGTCTGAAAAATCTCGGACGCAGGGAGGAAGCGATTGCCGCCTGCCAAAGCGTGCTGTCGCGGTTCGATGACACGAAAACCAAGGCCCTCCTCAAGGAACTTGAACGTGAAGACCTGTCGGCGGGCCTGAATCTCTCCGACCTGTTGCCGACGGAGCTCCGGGGCGCCGCGCCCGCGCCTCCGGCGGCTGTGCCGCCCCCGCTCCCGTCTCTTCCCTCAGGCAATTTCTTTCTGGATGAGCCAATCGCTTCGACGCAAGCCCCGCCGCCGCCTCTGGAATACGCAGCTCCGCGCGGCACCCGACGGTACGTCATTCCCGGCGTGGTGGTCGCGGCGGTTTTGTTGCTGTTGATCGGGTTTCCGCTCGTTCGGGGACTGATGAAGGGCGGCGGTGATCAAGACGGCGAACGCGCAGCTTCCAGCTGGGAAGCGCAGCCCCGACCGGCGGAAGGCGCCGCGCCGGGTGAGACCGCGCCCGGTTCCGTGGAGGGGCCGGTAACGGGCGTCGTCCCCGCCCAGACCACGGCGCCGCAGGAAGTGCCCGCGCAGATCACGTGGTACCGGACATTCAGCGAAGGCATGCAGGTGGCCCAGCAGTATCAGCGTTATGCCTTCGTATTCGTGACCGACGAGTCGGAAGCCTCACAGAAGGTGGAACAAACCATCTTGATGGACCAGGAAGTCCGGCGGCAGTCGCTGAATTTCATCTGTATTCGTGACAAGTACGACCCAAACGCCGATCCCGAAACGCAACAGCCCTTCTTCGAGGAAATGCCGCGCCCCCCCGTCGTTCGGATCTACGATTCTGAGGGATTTCCCATGATGGAAATGGCCGGCGAGGAACTCACGACGGAAAGCCTCGCCGCCGGCATGTCGGTGTTCGCCACGATCAAGGGTCTGGAGAATTTCGACTACGAACTGCCCATTGGGGGTTTGCTGCTGGCCGTCGCGATTTCCTTCTTGCTGGCGCCTTGGCCGTTGTTCCTTACCTTGTTTTTCTCGGGCAAGCTTCCCATGGACGGGTTCGTCAATAATTTCATCTCGGTCGGATTCACGGCCTTGCGGCTCAATTTGTTGATAGGCTCTCTTTTTGGAACCGTCAAGGCTCTCGTCATCCTCAAAGACGACCTTGACATGGGCATCGTCGACCTGGTCATTTTTGGCGTGTTATACGTGTTTTACTTGCTGACGGTTGCTGTCCTCATCATGGTCGTCCTCGGCCACGCGTTCCTGCAACAGCTGTTAGCCAGCTGAACACCGGCCGAACAGTGGCAGTCGGCGGACGTCCTGGGCCGCCGCGAAATCCCACGCGGTTCACGATGGCGAAGGGGAAATTTCAGCCGAATCTGTGCTATTCTTTCGGCGAGAACAACGTCGAATAGCCCTTTGTTCTCGACTTCGCCGTCTATTCTCTCTTTTTAATTTTCTGACCGCCGGGCTGTGGGCGATGTCCGGCGCGTCAATCTCCCGGACCGGTCCGGCGCCATTTCCGGTCAGGGAGCCAACTATTCGGAGCACCAGTAAAGGGGACCTTATGCCGCGTCGTAACGACATCCGCAAAGTGATGATCATCGGGTCGGGGCCCATCGTGATTGGGCAGGCCTGCGAGTTTGACTATTCGGGCACGCAAGCCTGCAAAGCGCTGCGCAAGCTGGGGTACGAGATTGTGCTGGTGAATTCGAATCCCGCGACCATCATGACCGACCCCGGCATGGCCGACCGCACGTATATCGAACCGCTCAACTTCGAGACGGTCAAAGAGATCATCGCAAAAGAACGGCCGGACGCGCTTCTCCCCAATCTGGGCGGGCAATCGGGTCTCAATCTTGCTTCGGAACTCGCGCGCGGGGGCGTTCTCGAGGAGTTTGGGGTAAAGGTCATCGGAGTCCAGGTGGACGCCATCGAGCGCGGCGAGGACCGCAGCGCGTTCAAGGATACGATGAACCAGCTCGGCATCGACATGCCGCGCAGTGAACTCGCCTACAGCGTGGAAGAGGCTGAGCGCATCGCCGAAAAGCTGGGCTACCCGGTGGTGCTGCGTCCCGCGTACACGATGGGGGGCACGGGCGGCGGCCTGGTCTATAACATCGAGGAATTGCGGACGATCGCCGCGCGCGGCCTCTCGGCCAGCCTCGTTGGTCAGGTCCTGGTCGAGGAATCCGTGCTGGGCTGGGAGGAACTCGAGCTCGAGGTGGTGCGCGACGCCAAGAACCAGATGATCACGGTGTGCTTCATCGAGAATGTCGACGCGATGGGCGTGCACACCGGCGACTCGTATTGCACGGCGCCCATGCTCACGATCGCGCCCGAGCTGCAGCAACGTCTGCAAAAGTACTCGTACGACATCGTTGAGGCGATCGAGGTGATCGGCGGCACGAATATCCAGTTCGCCCACGACCCGAACACGGGGCGCGTGGTCGTGATCGAGATCAACCCGCGCACGTCGCGGTCTTCGGCGCTGGCGTCCAAAGCCACGGGGTTCCCCATCGCCATGGTGTCATCGATGCTTGCGGCGGGTGTGACGCTGGACGAGATTCCCTACTGGCGCGACGGCACGCTGGAGAAGTACACGCCGTCGGGCGACTACGTCGTGGTGAAATTTGCCCGCTGGGCCTTCGAGAAGTTTCGGAACATCGAAGACAAGCTCGGCACCCAGATGCGGGCCGTCGGCGAGGTCATGAGCATTGGCAAGAACTACAAAGAGGCGCTCCAGAAGGCCATCCGCTCCCTCGAGAACGGCCGGTACGGGCTGGGGTTCGCGAAGGATTTCAACAAGAAATCCCTTGAAGAGCTGTTGACGCTCCTGAAGTATCCTACCAGCGAACGCCAGTTCGTCATGTACGAGGCGCTGCGGAAAGGCGCCGTCATCGAGGAATTGTACCGGCTCACGCACATCAAGCCCTGGTTCCTCGAACAAATGAAGGAGCTTGTCGAGCTCGAAGAGCAAATCCTCGCGTACAAAGGCAAGCAGCTCCCCGACGCGCTGCTCGCCCGGGCCAAAAAAGACGGGTTTGCCGACAAATACCTGGCCAAGCTGCTGGGCGTACCCGAGGAACGCATACGGAAGCAGCGGACCGGGGCCGGCGCCGTCGAAGCGTGGGACGCCGTGCCGGTCAGCGGCGTCGAGAACGCCGCATACTACTACTCGACCTACAACGCGCCGGATACGGTGGGCGTGAGCCCCAACAAGAAGGTCATGGTGCTGGGGGGCGGCCCCAACCGGATCGGCCAGGGGATCGAGTTCGACTACTGTTGCGTTCACGCGGCGTTTGCACTGCGCGAGCAGGGTTATGAGTCGATCATGATCAACTGCAACCCCGAAACCGTCTCGACCGATTACGACACCTCGAACAAACTTTACTTCGAACCCCTGACGGTCGAAGACGTGCTCAGCATTTACGAGAAGGAGAAGCCCATAGGCGTGATCGTCCAGTTTGGCGGGCAGACGCCTCTCAACATCGCCCGCGAGCTCGCTGAGGCCGGCGTGCCCATTCTGGGGACTACGCCCGAGACCATCGACCTTGCGGAAGACCGCGACCGGTTCCGCCATACCATCGAGCGCCTGGGCATTCCCCAAGCGCGGTCGGGCATGGCAAGTACTCTCGAGGAGGCGCTCGCCATTGCCGCTGACATCGGCTATCCCCTGATGGTGCGGCCGTCGTACGTGCTGGGCGGGCGCGGCATGGAAGTTGTTCACGACGAGGAAATGTTGCGGCATTACGTGGCCGCGGCGGTGGATGTATCGCCCGAACGCCCGATTCTTATAGACAAGTTTCTGGAGAACGCGCTCGAATTGGAGGCGGATGCCATTTCGGACGGGACCGGCGCGTTTGTGCCCGCCGTCATGGAACACATCGAACTTGCCGGCATTCACTCGGGCGATTCCGCCTGCGTGATCCCGCCCATCAGCATTCCTCCTAAACACATCGAGACCATCACTGAATACACGCGCAGGATCGCCGTCGAGATGCATGTTGTCGGGCTGATGAACATTCAGTACGCCATCGCGAACGACACGGTATATATCCTCGAGGCCAACCCGCGCGCGTCGCGCACGGTCCCGCTGGTGTCCAAAGTCTGCGGCATCTCGATGGCCAACGTGGCGACCCAGATCATGCTCGGAAAGACCTTGGAAGAGATCGGGCTTGTGCACCGCCACATTCCGCATTTCGGTGTGAAAGAGGCGGTGTTCCCCTTTTACATGTTTCCGGAAGTCGATCCGCTTCTCGGTCCCGAGATGCGGTCGACCGGCGAGGTTCTCGGCCTGGCGAATTCGTTCGGCCTGGCGTTTTACCGGTCGCAAGAGGCCGCTCAGTCCAAGCTGCCGCTCGAGGGGGCTGTGCTGATCACGGTCGCGGAGCCTGACAAGCCCGGCGTCCTCGAAGCCGCGCGCCAATTTCAGAACCTTGGGTTTACGATTCGCGCCACGAGCGGGACCCGCGCCTACCTTGAACAGCACGGGGTGAAATCGGAACTCATCAAGAAAGTGCATGAGGGCCGGCCCAACATCGTCGATGCCATCACCAACGGCGAGGTCCACCTCGTGGTCAATACCCCGGCCGGGAAGTTGAGCGCGTACGACGATTCATACATCCGCAAGTCGGCCATCAAGTACAAAGTACCCTACGTGACGACTACCGCCGCGGCCACCGCCGCCGCGCGCGGTATTGCCGCCCGCAAACAGAATGCCGCCGTGGTGCGGTCGCTCCAGGAATACCACCAGGGCATCCGCTGAGCCGGCACGGGGCCTGCCGCCTGACCAGAGCTTCGGGAGCGAGGTCAAACCATCTTCGCCCGGCATGCCCTTCCCACTGGCCGCCTTCGTTCGCTCTTGCTCGAACGTGTCATCCAATCGGGACCATTCTATGCGTGCTTGCCGACTTGTACGCGGCGACGGTAACTTCGACGGCCTTCATACCGTCCACTCCGGTAGCAGCCGGGTCGCGTTTTTCGTCCACTGCGGCAACGAAATCCTTGATCAGGCCGAGGTCTGGATTTCCGCCCCAGTAATTCCACGCGGCTTTCATGGCGGCATCGTCATAGACATGGAGCTTCTGGTTGAATGCGTCCACGGCTACCACGCCCTTCTCGCCGATCAATTCGAGTGTGACGTCGCCCCAGGTGGGAAAGCTCGCGGCCCGGTTCCAGCTCGCGATATGCGACACGATCACGCCGCCTTCCATCTCCATATGGAGGCTGCCCACGTCGTCGACATCGATGCCCGGCCGCAAGAGGTTCCCGTTTTCGCAGTAGACCCTGGTAAACTCGCGGTTCAGCATCCAGCGCAGCAGGTCGGCCACGTGCACCGTATGGTCCATGGTGGCGCCGCCGCCCGCCAACTCGCGCTTGGCGAACCAGCCGCCGGGGAACTGCCCGTTGTTGGTGCATGACGCCGCATAGATCTCGCCGTAGACCCCTTTGTCCAATTCTTCCTTGACCGCCATCACCGAGGGAATGTAGCGGCAAGGGAACGCCGTTCCGAGACCCACGCCGGCCTTCTTGCACGCGTCGACCATGGCACGGCAGTCCTCGACCGTAGGCGCCAGCGGCTTCTCACACAGGATCCATTTGCCTGCCGCCGCGGCCTTCTCGACCATCGCGCGGTGCTTCACGTTCTCGGATGCGACGATGACCCCGTCCATATCGAGGGCGAGGAAGTCATCCATGTTCTCGACGAACTTCGTGCGATGCGCGGCGGCCTGTTCCCTGCCGCGCCTCGGGTCGTCGTCCCAGATGGCGGCAAGCTCCGCCCCCGCCAATTCATTCAAACACGCTGCATAGCTCAAGGCATGCATATGCGCGAAACTCATCACTCCGATCTTGGCCATCATACGTCTCCTTGTATGACTCTGGAACTCCGCATTCAGTTAAACTCGACGGGCTGCCCGGCCTCGGCGGACTCGAGCGCCCCGAGAGCCATACGCACGCCCCACCGCCCGTCTTCGGGCGTGACCCGTGGCTCGCCTTTTCCGGCCAGCCAGGCTGCAAAGTCCTCCCATTCGAGCTGGTACGGGCTCACCAGCACCGGGCTGCCCGGGACGATAGTGCTGGGGCCCGCGCCCGCCCCCTGGCGCAATTGGGCGCAAACCGGGGCTTCGCTGCTGTCGAACGTAACCATGCCCTTGTCGCCGCAGATGTCCACCTTCACCCGGAATCCGCTGGGGTGCGCCCATGTGCCCACAATGTTGCAGATTACCCCGCTTTTCATCCGCATCGTCACCAGGGCGTAATCGATGCGTTCGCTGAAGACGCGCTTGAGGTTCTGCGCGAAGATCCGCGCGGGGTCACCGAACACATACCGTACCCAGTCCATATCATGCACGATGGTGTCGAGCGTAACGCCGCCGCTCATGTTCCAGTCGCTGAACCAGCCCAGCTTGCCTCCCGGGAATATCCCGCCGCGATAAGTCTTGACAAATCCCACCGTGCCGAGCTTTCCCGCGTCCACCTGGGCTTTCATGGCCTCGAATTCCTGAAAGAACCGCAGCACGTGACCCACGTAGAGCTTCACCCCCGCTTTCTCGACGGCCGCGAGCGCGCCGTCCACTTTCTCCAGGGTGCGTCCCAGCGGTTTTTCACAGAAAATGTGCTTGCCGGCGGCGGCGGCCGCCTTGATGTAATCCGTATGGGTTGGCGTCGGCGTGCAAACGGCGATGACATCGACGTCATCGCGGGCGCACAGCGCGAAGCAGTCCCCGACAGCCTCGGCGCCGAACTTGCGGGCGGCTTTCCGGGCATTGTCGCGGCTGATATCGCCGCATGCGACGACCTTCAGCCCCGCATTGACCGCCATCTGGCAGTGCATGAGGCCCATCGTGTTGCAGCCAATTACTCCTAGATTCATGGGTCTTCTCCTCGAACTTCAACGGATAGTTGACGCTCCCGTTTCCCCACAACCGCCGTTACATGGCGATGATTGTCTTCAGGCTCGTCAGCACATGTCGCAGCATCACATCACGCGAATGCTGATACGCACCGAATTCCGCGGTCAGCGCGCCATCAAACCCAACGTCGCGCAACGCAGCCACCACGGCGGGCCAGTTGACGTCGCCTTCCATCAACATCACAAAACCGCTGAAGGTCCCGGCCGAAGTCCGGAAATCCTTCGCGTGAATCGCGCGAATACGCGAGCCCAGGATACGAATCCACTGCTCGGGGTACCCGTACAGGACGATGTTCCCCGTGTCGAAATAGGCCCCTACGAAAGGGCTCTCGCATTGATCAATGAAATCGCGCATCTCGACCGGGCTCAGCAGGAATTTGTTCCACACGTTTTCGAGCGCGATGCTTACCTTCAGCCGTTCCGCCGCGGGGACCAGTCTCTGGACGCCTTCGAGCGACGCTTCGAGCGCAACGTCGTACGGCAGCTCAGCGGATACCGTCGCCGGCACCACCAATAGCGACGGCGCGCCCAGCCAGTGCGCGAGTTGAAGCGCCTTCTCCGTTATGGCGACGGCCTCGTCCTGCTTGGCCGCATCAGGATGCCCCAGCGGGTACTTCCAGCCGAGCCCGCATCCCACGCTGCACAGATCGACGCCTTCTTTCTCCGCATGGACGCGAATGGCCGTCACTTCCTTTTCCGTGGCGTTGATGTCGATGGTCGAGCCTTCGCCGATGCACGGCTCAAACGCCTCGAACCCCAGGCGTTTCACGGTCGAGAGGGCCTCTTGCGCAGGCATCTCGCCCGGAAAGGCCCATTGGTTAATCGATGGCTTCATGAGTTGATTCTCCTTGCCGCAGCGTGTGCCCCATTCTACCGGGAATTCGCCGGTGGGACAAAACGGCCCCCGCACCGCTAACACGGCGTCTCATGAACATTTTACCGTCGACAAAAGACCGAATTGGTGAAGAAGGCACGATCCGCGGCCGCTGCGTCATGCTCGCCGCCGGCCCTGCAGAGCATTCCCGTCACCCCTCACGCCTTGGCATGGTCATGGAAGGGCGCCACGCGATCGTGGATTTTTTGCACTCAAATCGAGTATCCTGTTAGAGATTCGAATACTTGGAAGAGGAAGGAGAGTGTGAAGCATGACACGGATCACCGATATACGAGCCCGTGAGATACTCGACTCGCGCGGCAACCCGACGATCGAGGTGGATGTTTATCTGGCCAGCGGTTTCCGGGGACGTGCCGCTGTTCCCAGCGGAGCGTCCACGGGCGAGAACGAAGCCCTCGAACTGCGGGACAAAGACCCCAAACGGTATCTTGGAAAGGGCGTGACCAAGGCCGTTGAGAACGTTAACGAAATCATTGCCGAAGAGTTGCTCGGCATGGAAGCGACCGACCAGCGCGCCGTCGACAGCCTGTTGATCAAGCTCGACGGCACGAAGAACAAGGGCAAGCTGGGCGCGAATGCGATGCTCGGCGTTTCGCTGGCCACAGCAAGAGCTGCCGCCGAGGCACTCGAAGTCCCGTTGTACAAGTACATCGGCGGCGTAAACGCCCATGTCCTGCCGGTGCCTATGATGAACATTCTCAACGGCGGGCAGCACGCCGATAACAACGTCGACATCCAGGAATTCATGGTTATGCCGGTGGGCGCCAAGAGCTTCAAGGAAGCCTTGCGTATGGGCGCCGAGGTGTTTCATGCCCTGAAGAGCGTACTCAAGAACCAGGGGCTGAACACATCGGTCGGCGACGAAGGCGGTTTCGCGCCCAACCTGGGCTCGAATGTCGAGGCCATCGAAGTCATCCTGAAAGCCATCAAATCCGCCGGCTATAAAGCGGGCAAGGATGTCTGGCTGGCACTGGACTGCGCAAGCAGCGAATACTACAAAAACAAGAAATACGTGCTGAGCGCCGAGAAGAAGACCGATTACAGCGCGGCGGAGCATGCTGAATTTCTTGCAGCCTGGGCGAAGAAGTATCCGATCATCTCGATTGAAGATGGCATGGCGGAGGACGACTGGAGCGGCTGGAAACAGCTTACGGACGCGCTTGGCGGTACCATACAGCTGGTTGGCGACGACCTGTTCGTGACCAACACGCAATACCTGAGCCGGGGCATCAAGGAAGGCATCGCCAACTCTATCCTGGTGAAACTCAACCAGATAGGAACGTTGACCGAGACCCTTGAAGCCGTGCAGATGGCCCAGCGCGCCGGGTATACGGCCGTTATTTCCCATCGCAGCGGTGAAACCGAGGATTCGACCATTGCGGACTTTGTGGTGGCTACGAACGCGGGCCAGATTAAGACTGGTTCGGCTTCGCGGAGCGACCGCATCGCGAAGTATAACCAGCTGCTGCGTATAGAGGAGGAATTGGGCGACCAGGCCGAGTTCCTGGGGATGGGCGCCTTCTATAACGTGCCCGCAAAGGGCAAGAAATAGGGTACAATACTTGAAGTGCCCGGCGCGCCAGTGGTCTTGGCGCGCGGGAAGGGTACGGACAGCGTATACCTGAGGATGTCGCAGCAAACTCGAAATCGCTATATGATGGTGGTGGTCGCGGTGACCGGCATCGTTTGCGCGTATGCCTTTCACCGTGACCTTTTGAGTCTTTACAACAAGTATTGCGAGCGCGAGGCGGCGGTGCAGCGGTTGCGTCAAAGCGTGCGGGAAGCTCAGGCTTTGGAAGACGACCTGTCGCGCAGGGTAGACGGTCTGGACCATGACGCTGTGGAAATGGAAGCAGCAATCCGCCGAAACAAGGAGCTGATACGCGAAGGTGAGACCATTTACCGTGTCGAGCTTCCGCCGGAAATCGGAGCCGGCGGCACAGCGCGTTCTCAGTAGTCGGACCGGTTGAGGTAAGACTGCTCTGACACACGAGATACAGCTAAATAGTCAAGACGAAGCCGTAAAGCTTCTGGGACGGAATGGCGAACTGCGCAAGCGCATTCAGGACGAAACCGCCGTGCGCATTGTGGACCGTGGCGCGAAGGTCGTCGTCGTCGGGAATGATGCGGAAACGGCTGTCGTCGGCAAGATGCTTGATGAGATGCTTGTAGCCGTTCGAAAAGGCCACACGCCCAGTGTTTCCGATGTAACCTACGCTCTGAACGAGGCCCGGAACCGCGAATTGGACCATCTCGGCGATGTTCTGGGGGAAGTTCCCAGCGCGTTGCGCCGCGAATTCCAGATCAAACCGCGCACCCGGGGCCAGCGCAGGTATCTGGATACGATCACGAGCCACGATCTTACGTTGGCCATTGGGCCTGCGGGCACGGGAAAGACTTACCTGGCGATGGCCGCGGCGATTTCAGCATTGCTTAACAACGTGGTGAGCCGGGTTGTCTTGACGCGGCCCGCCGTCGAGGCCGGCGAAAACCTCGGCTTCCTGCCGGGGGACCTGCAGCAGAAGGTCAATCCTTATCTGCGGCCGCTGTACGATGCCCTGTACAGCATGTTGGACTACGAGCGCGCCCGCCGCTTGATCGAACGCGAAACGATCGAGGTCGCGCCCCTGGCGTTCATGCGCGGCCGAACACTGTCTAATGCATTTGTTATCTTGGACGAAGCCCAGAATACCAAGCATGAGCAGATGAAGATGTTTCTGACGCGGCTAGGCGAGAATTCGAAAGCCGTGATTACAGGCGATATTACACAGATCGACCTGCCCAAGGGCGTCACGTCGGGCCTGGTCGAGGCCCGCAACATCCTCAAGGGCATCGCGAACATCGGGATCGTGCACCTGACGCGCGGCGATGTGGTCAGACATGCCCTCGTGCAGGACATCATCGCGGCCTACGAGCATGCTGAATCGCGCGGCGGCGAGGATGACCGCGCCTCGCGTTCCGGCGAGGAGACGCCGCACGCCAAAGGGTTTAGGTCATGATATTCTTTGGCGTTGGAAAGAAGAGGCCGCGGCCGGGTGTGCCGTTTCGAGGGTCTGACAGACGGCCCGGCCTGTCCCGATGGATTCCTCGAAGGAGCCGGGTTGCCCTGGCCCTGTCGTTCGTTGTTATCAGCGCGGCCCTGTCGCCCTACATCGAGTCGATCCCAGCGGCTTTTCGCGAAGAACTGGACTATAGCGCTCTGGCTCCGGACGCTGTCCAGACTGAAATTGAGTTTGACGCTCCGGACATCGAAGCCACACGGCTGGCGCGCGCCGAAGCCGCTGCCAAGGTGCCCGACACGTTCCGCGTGAACCGCGAATACGTGCGTGGACAACTTGCCGCGTTTGACACCTTCGTCTCCGCCGTGCAAGGCCAGCGGAAAGGGATGGATGAAGCGCTGCGCGCGGCGTTGCTCGCGTCGGACTCGTCTCAAGCCACCGAGGAGGTGGTATGGGAGACGGCGGTCGCGCGAGCCAAACCGCTTGCCGAAGGCGAGGACGCTCTCCAGGGGATTGCCGCTGAAGACATTGCGGTCTTCGTGCTTCCCGACACCAAATCTGTTCCAGATCGCGAGTTCAACGTTCCTCGAGAGGGAAAGGCAACAGCGGGAGCGCCCCGGCGGACCGCATCTCTTAAAGACAAGACGCCGGCGGCAGGCAGCCTCTCGTTCACGGCGGCCGACGAACTGCTCGGACTTGCTCGCCAGGCGCTGGAATATACCCTGCAATTCGGTATTCTGGCGCCCGACGCCCGAGGCAGCGCTGCTGAGAACGAAAAACAGCCCGATATAAAGATTGTGCGTGACTCGCCGGGACCGGATCAGGCGCGCAGCGAGGTCTTTACTCGCAAGGATGTGCCTAAGCCCGATTCCGCGCGCAATATCTTGAGCGTCCGGCTGGCCCAGGCTCTTCAGGGCGATTCCAGTCCCGTGTTTGAACTTCCCACGGAACGCGCCAGAGCGCTGGCCGGCGCCGTGGCCATGGCAAATGTGTTCACCATCCCGACCCTCGAGTTTGACAGCGTGGGCACGGCGTCGGAACGCGAAGAGGCCGCCGGAAAAGTCGAGCCGAAGACCCTGCACGTCCGGCGGGATACGGTGATCATTGACGCAGGCGAGGAGTGGACCGAACCCAAGATCGCGAAGTACGAGGCGTATCTGGCCGAAAAGAAGGCCCAGCGTCCTATCCAGCGCTATCTTGTCGAGCTTGGCGCGCGTATGGTGTTTGTGGTGCTCGTGCTGGCGTGCCTGCTTCAGTCGTTGCGGGCAGTCCGCGACCGGCGCTCGGACCCGCCGCAACAGACCAATGTCACGCTTCTGATCATGTCGGCCACGGTAGTTGCCGGAGCGGTGATATCCATTTCGGAGCCGACGGGGTATGTCGTGCCGGCGGGGGCCGGGGCTATTCTGCTGGCCATCCTGGTAAATACCCGAGTCGCAATGGTTGGCAGCCTGCTGACCGTGGCGTTGCTGTCGATTGCCTATGACTACAGTTGGGGGCTCTTTTTCGTGCAAAGCGCCATGTGCCTCGGCGGGGTGTTCAGTATTCGCGTGGTGCGCCGCCGCAGCGATATGGCGCGCGCATCGATCAAAGCCACGGTCATCGGGTTTGCCGCCGTCATAGCGTATCTTCTGGCTACCAGCGCCTTTTTCAGCGAGAGCGCGCTCCGGACGCTGGTGCTGATTGGGTTGAACGGGCTGTTGTGCCTGTTTCTCGTTCCGGGCCTGCTCTCGCCCCTCGAGCGTGTGTTTAACATCACCACCGACATCCAGTTGCTCGAGTTCTCGGACCTCAACAACGAAATTCTCAGCCGGATGGCCATCGAGATTCCGGCCACCAACGCGCACAGCCAGCGCCTGGGACAATTGGCCGAAGCCGCCGCGGACGCCGTCGGCGCGAACGGCCTCCTGGCGCAGGTCTGCGCCTATTATCACGACATCGGCAAGCTGCGGCGCCCCGAGTATTTCGTCGAGAACCAGACCGGCATCAATATACACGACGAGCTTTCTCCGCGCCTGAGCGCGCGCGCCATTGCCTCTCATGTGCTCGAGGGGGCTGAAATGGCCCGCGAGATGCATCTGCCCAAACCGATCGTCGACGGGATTTTGGAGCATCACGGGACATGCCTCATCAGCTTCTTCTACCAGGAGGCCTTGGCGCAGCAGAAACATGGCGATGTTCGCGAGGAAGACTTTCGGTACCCCGGCCCGAAACCCCAGCGCCGAGAGACCGCCATCCTGATGATCTGCGACGTGGCCGAGTCCGGCGTACGGTCGATTAAGAATCCCAACGAGGAGCGTATCCGCGAGTTTATTGACAAAATCGTCAAGGCCCGCGCCGACGATGGCCAGTTCGACCAGTGCGATCTCACCTTGAAAGACCTTGATACGATCAAGGCTATCGTGACTTCGCGGCTGGTGAGCTTCGCGCACCAGCGCATTTCGTATCCTGACCAGAAGGACGAAAAGGATGTCCGCCCGCCGAATGTGGTTGCCCTTCGGGGAGGCCAGGAATCATGAGCGCCGGCAAGGCAAGAGCCATGGTGGAACTCGCGATCTGCAACGAGTCGACTCGGAAACGGCTCTACCGTACCGGCGACCTGCTTGCCTTTGCCGAAAAGGTCTGCGCGGGCGAAGGCATTGGGGGGACGATAGAAGTCAGTGTCTTGTTCTGCGACGACGCGCGCATCCGTCACTTGAACCGGCAGTACCGCAAGCTGGACCGTCCGACGGATGTGCTTTCGTTCTGCCAGAACCAGGCGGGCCAGGCAGGATTCCGTATTCTGGGCGATATCGTGATATCATTGGAGACTGTCGAGCGGCATTGCCGGGGAGAGCGTGGCGCGATGCGCGAGGAGGTCCGCGTGCTGTTCTGCCATGGCCTTCTGCACCTTCTCAACTACACGCACGGGACCGAGGCTGCGCGGCGCGCTATGGCTGGCAAACAGGCTGAGTATCTGGAGATCCCCCTCGACAGCGCCTGGCCGAATGCATTGAAGGAACGCTCGGCAAAGCATAAGTGAATCGCATGGGAGAAAAGACACACGTAGACGATGATGCGGGGCCTTACCCTAGTACGCGCGCAAAGGTGCTGGGCGCGCTCGTTGCCGTGGCGTTTCTAGGCGTTCTCTTCATCGGGTTTCCGGCGGGCTGGAGCGCCGGGGCCGCGGTGAGCGGCGAACCCGCGGATACAGTGGCCTTCACGGATTTTCTGCCCGTTCCCGTGTTGGTCTGTGTCGCGGTGCTTCTCGGGCTGTCGGCCTTTTTCTCGGGTTCCGAGACGGCCTTCTTTTCAATCCACAGGCTTCGCCTGCGGGCCATATCCGAGGAGGAGACCATCTCGGGCCGGTTCATCACGAACATGATGAAGTCCCCCGGGCGTCTGTTGACGACGATCCTGGTGGGCAACACGACGGTCAACGTGCTGATTTCGGTGTTGCTGGGCACGCGGGTGCAGCGCTATTTCGAGCACGCTTTTGGCTGGAGCACGCCGCTGGCTTATCCGGTGGCTGTCGCCGCATGCACCGGGGTACTGGTCTTTTTCGGGGAAATCTCGCCCAAGATCGTAGCGGTAGGAGCCTCCGAGACGCTTGCGCGGCTCTTCGCCCTGCCGCTGAGCCTGGCTGATCGTGTGCTGGCGCCGTTGCGCAACACGCTTCTTCGCCTTACCGATCTGTTGTTTCGCGTCACCCGGTTTCACGAGCTGCGCGCCGCGCCGTTCATCACCGACGAGGAGCTGAAAGCGGCCCTGTCGACGGGCGAGTCGCACGGCGCCATCGAGAGCGGCGAGCGGCAGATGATCCAGGGCATCCTCGAGTTTACCGACACCAAACTGCGCGAAGTGCTGACGCCCCGGCCGGATGTGGTGGCGCTTCCCTCGAACGCCACGGTCAAAGAAGCCCTCGAAGCGTATCGCGAAAACGAATACTCGCGCATGCCCGTCTTTGAAGAAGATATGGACCACATCCGCGGCGTTATTGTGATGAAAGATCTGCTGCCGGCCATCGCCAAAGGCGATACGGCGCGCCTCGCGAGCGACTTTCTGCGGCCGCCGCTTTTCGTGCCCGAGACTATGACGGTGCCCCAATTCGTGCGTCATGCCCAGCAGAGACGGACGCATCTCGGCATCGTGGTCGACGAGTACGGCGGCACCGCCGGCATCGTCACCCTCGAAGATGCCGTCGAAGAAGTCGTGGGCGACATCATGGACGAAGATGAGCAGGAATTGCCGCCGTACGAACGCGTTGCTCAGAATGTCTACCGCGTGGACGGCGGATTGCCGCTGGACGAATTGAGCGAGATACTCAAGATCAAGCTCGAGGATGAAGAGCACGAGACCGTTGCCGGGTTCCTCATGAAGATGAGCGACCGGATACTCCAGCCGGGCGATGAGATCGAGCACTACGGGGTGCGTTTCGTCGTCGAGCGTTGCGACGGGAAACGCGTGGAATCCGTCCGCATCGAGATGACCCCGGCCCCGGACCGTACGGACGCCGCGCAGGAGGGAGCGCCGCAATGATGAGCGCAGCACTCACCCTTCTGGCCGTGTTCTTGCTCGCGGTCCTGTTTCAGGCCTTGTTCGCGGGGTACGAGACCGGCTTCGTGTCGAGCAACGCCATCCGTATCCGCTACCTTGCGGAAGAAGAAGGCAATGTGCGGGCGCGGGGTCTGCTGCGGTACATCGAGCGGCCGGAGCAAATGCTCGCGATGCTTCTGATCGGCACCAACATCGCCACCATGGCGGGCACCATGGCGATCACTCAGGCATTCACCGTGCTGCTGGGCGCCCAAGGCGCCGGGCACGCGAACATTGACATCATCACGAAATGGAGCGAAGTGCTCGCCATGCTGGTCGTCGCGCCGATGATGCTTGTTTTCGGCGAGATTCTTCCGAAGAGCGTCTTCCGGACCCATCCAAATCGGCTTGCCCTCGCCCTGTTCCCCATCATCAACGTTTTCTATTGGCTGCTGACGCCCGTGGCCAAACCTGTTTCGTGGTTCACGCAGACCCTTTTCCGCAGACGCGACAAGCGGACCTACCTCAGCCCGCTGATGTCCACCCTCGACGACGTTCGGGTGCTGGTCGACGAAAGCGCGCAGCATGGGACCATCGATCCGGAAGAGCAGCGCATGATTCACGCCATCATCGACCTCCAGAACATACAGGCCAAGGAGATCATGGTGCCGCGCATCGACATCTACGGCCTGCCCGACACCACAACGCGCTCCGAACTGCTTGGCATATTCGAAGCGTCGGGCAAGACGCGCATTCCTATCTATCACGAGTCGGTGGATGAGATCATCGGCATCGTTACGGCTCACGACGTTCTGCTTGACACCGATTCGGGAAGCGAGGACATCCGCCTCTTCATGCGCGATGTCATGCACGTGCCCGACACCATTACCCTCGATGACGTGTTCGAACAGATGAAGCGCAAGAAGCAGCACATCGCGATCGTCATCGACGAGTACGGCGGGACCGACGGACTTATCACCCTCGAAGACATTCTCGAGGTCATTTTCGGACAGATCCAGGACGAGCACGACCGCGAACCGAAGCCCATCCAGCGGGTGGGCCCCGACGCGTACGTCATCGAAGCCCGGATGAGTCTCGAAGAGGCCGGCGAATTCATGCAGGTCATTATTGAAGACGACGAAGTTGAAACCATCGGAGGCTGGCTGATGCACGTGGCGGGGCGCATACCCGCGCAAGGGGAAGTGGTGCTGCACAACGGTTTCCGGATGACCGTGCTCGAAGGCGGCGTAAACTTCGTCTCGAAGATCCGCCTCGAAATCCTGCCCGAGGCAAAGGAAGCTTATGGCGCGCAAACGCAAGACGATGCCAACGACGGACAAGACACCGGGTCCCGCGCCTAAACGCTCCGTGTGGAGCGGGGCACGGTACGTATACAGCAAACTCTGGCGCATCCTGGTTGCCGGGTTCCTGCTGTGGCTGCCTCTCATCATCACCCTGTGGGTTTCCTGGTGGGTGCTGAGCAAGCTTGTATTCGGCATCGAACGGCTCATCAAGACCGCCGTGGTAAACCTGCACGCTATCGCCGAGCGAGTTCCCCAACTGGGGTTTCTCGCCAACATCAAGTATCAGCCGGGCCTCGGCATTCTGTTGGCCATTACGATATTCCTCGTTTCCGGGTATCTTGCGCGATACCTGATCGGACGCAAGCTCATAGCGTTTGGCGAACGGCTGTTCCGGTTTATCCCGTTCTTCAACCGGATCTATCAGGCGGTCGTGCAGATCCGCGACGTATTCGTGAACCGCCAGGGCACGGTGTTCCAGCGCGTCTGCCTCGTTGACTACCCCCGCGAGGGCATGACCGCGGTCGCTTTCGTCACCTCGTCGGAACAGGGGACGGTACAGCGCCGGAAAGGCAAAGAACTCATCGCCGTGTTCGTGCCCACTACCCCCAACCCCACTTCGGGGTATCTGATCTATCTCCCCCCCGAGGACATCACCGAGATCGACATGCCCGTCGAAGAAGCCATGAAACTTATCGTGTCCGGCGGCGCTTACATCCCCTCGAAACACGGATGGCGCCCAGCCGGCGAACCCCCCGAGCCCGAACAGCTCGAACTCGACAACGCCCAAGATGCGGAGCAAGCCACGTCTGCCGAGCCCGAACGAACGAGTGAGGCGTGAGACCGCAAGGGGGTGTTCACGGGAGGCGTCCCCGATGGTGTTTTTTGTCGCGGCGGGCGAGTCGTGCGCGGGTCATGCGCTCGCGCAGGCCTCCTTCTTCGAGAAAATCGCGTTCGAGGCGTCGGAGCTGCTGGTCGAGCAGGTAGTTTGTGACCTTGATGAGGCCGATGATGACGTTGGCACAGATGGCCGGGTCGGGATGCTCAATGCCTTTTCGGAACGTCTCGTAGTTTGCGCCTGAGGACCGGTTGCGTTGGCGCAGGCGCGCGGCGTAGGGGTGATCTCGGGCCCATTCGCCGAGGCCCCGGGTGCGGAGGAAGTCGCGGTAGTCGGCGAGAAGTTCTTTGAAGCTGGCGCGTGCGACGCTGGTCAGTTTGAGTTCGGTTTCTTTGGATGCGGCCGAGGCCATGCTGCCTTCGATGATGTTCTGCTTTCCGGAGCGGGCGGCCTGGGTCATCTGGCCACGGGTGCGGTCGTATTTGTCGAGAAAGCGGTCGCAGAAGTAGAGGGTGGCGTCGTAGACGATCTCGGCTTTCTGGTAGGAGAGCAGGCTTGCGTAGCCGCCATGGGGCGGGATGAAGCCTTGGGGCACGGCGGGCTCCTTTGAAGGGACATAAACGACAAAAGGGACATAAGTTTGGGTGGAAGAAGCAGCTTTCGCAGAGATCCCTTTATGTCATTTATGTCCTTTTAGTCCTTTTCCCTTATTTAGTCATGATATCAGCTCTGCGTGCGGGGGTTCAAGGGCGCGCGCGGGATTGACGCTGGATGGCGGTTCCGATAGTCTTTTATGGCGTAAACCAGCCTCCTCGCTAGAGGCGTGTAGGGAGTCTTGGCCTTGAACAAGTTCATGACTGGTGTCGTGGCAATTCTGGCCGTGTTGTTGGCCATACAGACGGTTCGCCTTCATCGGGCAGAGCAGGGGAGTGCTGCGGTGTCTCCGAAATCGCAAGGGCCGGGGACACCGGCGGGGCGCGAAGACCTCGCCGAGGCGCGGTTTCTGCTCGAGGACCCGGATCACTCGGGCAACGGCGGGGTCCCGAGCAATCCGATGTCCGACTACCTCGTCGAAGCCATGGCAGCGTTCCTGGAATCGGATGAAATCTACAGCAGCGGCGCGGAGTCTTTGCGGGACCGTGGGACAGGGTCCGCCGAAGGCAAATCGGGCGATAAGGCCGCGGGCACCGCAGGAAAGAGTGCCGAGGCGGAGACTGGCGGAGCGTGCCGCGCGCATGATGGCGCGGCTCGAACGGCAGTTGACGGCGGCGCAAAAGCTTCTGGGATAGGCTACACAGCTTCATCATAGGGAGTGCCGGTTTGCAGGAACGACGCAAGACCCTTCGGCGCCAGGCTGATATCGCCGCCAAGGAGCGTGTGCGCGAACTCGAAACACTAGTCGCCGAATTAGGAGGACAGAGAGAATTCAGGCGCAAGCGGCGGCATGTCATCCGGCATACCTGCCAGGTCAGGATTCAGATGCTGATTGGCCACGCGGCGGGTTACTCGAACGACTGGGATTTCGACGCCGTCGCCATTCCCGGGCGTTTGCTGGACTTGAATACGGATGGCGCGCAGTTGTTCACGAAGCAGCGCCTCGAAACGGGCCAGCATCTGCGTTTGGCCATCAAACTCCGCAACGGACAGGAGATTCATATGCCGGCGGACATCCGCTGGGTCCGCCATCTGCCCGAGAAAGGCGGGTTCTGCGCCGGTGTGGCGTTCAATGGACTGGCCGATGCGGACAGCAGAATAGTCACGGCATTTCTGCAGGAGCTCGATGCTTCCGCGGGATTCTAGTGAATTGGGCCGAGCCTTTCGTGATGCCAATCGACACGCTTGGAGGCACAGGACTCAAACCCCTGTCTCGAGATGTGAAGAGCACGATGGAGGGGACATCCTCATGCGCGCGATTCTTATGTCACTCCTTCTTCTGGGACCCGCTTTGGCCGTCCTGGCGGCCGAAAACGGTATCATGGCTGGGGGGCTGCGCACCGATTTCCGCGTCGACCCACTGGGCATCGAGGAATCCCAGCCGCGGCTGAGCTGGGTGGTGTCCTCCGGCGAGCGCGGCGTGGTCCAGAACGCCTACCGCATCATGGCTGCCGGCTCGCCCGAGTTTCTCGACGCGGAAAAGCCTGACTTCTGGGACTCGGGGAAGGTCGAATCTTCGGACATGCACGCGCGCTACTCGGGGAAGGTCCTTTACGCTGCGCAGAGTGTCTCTTGGCGGGTCAAGGTCTGGGACGAGCACGGTCAGGCCTCGCCGTGGAGCGACACCGCCACGTGGACCATGGGTCTTCTCGGGCCCAGCGACTGGCAGGCGGATTGGATCGCCGGCCGCGCACTGAGACCCCCCCTCGAAGGCGCGCAGTGGATATGGGCGCCCGACGAAGACTTCATGCAGGCTGCGCCGGGCACGCGGTTTTTTTGCAGGATGCTTGAGCTTGACTCCGGCGCGCAGCTCCTGTCCGCACGGCTTGAAATCAGCGCGGACAACGAATGCAGTGTGCGCATGGGGACATCAGGATTTGGGGAAATCGCCACGAAAACCGGGTGGGAACGGGCCAAGTCCATCGATGTAACCCAGCATCTGGGCTCCGGGCGGAACCTCATTGGGCTCGCGGTGACCAATACCGCTGATAACCCCAATCCAGCGGGCGTTATCGCCCGGCTGGACATCGAATATGCCGACGGCACGTCCCAGACCTTGGTCACCGACAAATCCTGGCGGGCGGGGCCAAAGAAAGGCTGGGATCTGGCGTCAGGACCGGACCGTTTCCAAGAAGACCCCGTCGGCGGCTGGCCGAATGCCAAAGAACTAGGTCCCCCCGGCACCGAACCGTGGGGGGAGATCAAGGGCTCCGGGTCGGACGTCATGCCCATCTTCCGTACGGAGTTCGCGGTCGAGCGGAAACCCGTCAAACGCGCGTTGGCGTGTGTGTGCGGCCTCGGCCATTTCGAGCTTTCGGTTAACGGGGCGAAAGTGGGCGACCACGTCATCGATCCCGGCTGGACGGATTACAGAGACACCTGCTTGTACGTGCCTTTCGATGTGACCGCGATGTTGCGCGAAGGCTCAAATGCCCTCGGCGTCATGCTGGGCAACGGCATGTACAACGTTCAGGGCGGGCGGTACGTCAAGTTCCTCGGGTCCTTCGGCGAGCCCAAGCTGATCTTGAACCTGCGCGTCGAATACGAGGACGGGATGGTCCAGCGCGTGGTGAGCGACGCGTCCTGGAAGACCGATGACGGTCCCATCGTGTTCAGTTGCGTGTATGGTGGCGAAGACTACGATGCCCGCCGCGAACAGCCGGGTTGGGACGCGCCCGGCTTCGACGATAGCGAGTGGGACGCGGTCCGCGTGGTGAAAGGACCCGGTGGAAAGCTGCGCTCCCAGTCCGCGCCGCCAATTACGGTGGCGAGAAGCATTCGCAGTGACAAGGTGGGCTCGCTGTCTCCCGGGGAATGCATCGTGTTTCTGGGCGAGAACTTGTCCGCGCGGCCTTTCATCACAGTGAAGGGAGAGGCGGGCGCGCGCGTGACCATCACCACGGCCGAGCGCATGGACAAGCCGTGGGAGGGCCATTCCTACACATATACTTTGAAAGGGGAGGGAGAGGAGACGTTTCGATCCCGCTTCACGTATTTCGGGTTCCAGATTCTACGCGTTGTGGGCGTCGATCTGCCGGAAGACCCCGATGCAGGCAAGGAAAGGGCGGTATTGCTCGACGCAGGGGCCGATTTCGTCACGAGTTCGGCACCGGCGGTTGGTGCGTTTCATTGCGCGGACCCGCTGCCGGGCGCGCCCCATTTGTTCAACGAAATTGACGCCATGATCGACCGGTCGGTCCGCAGTAATCTGCAGAGCGTTCTGACCGACTGCCCGCACCGCGAAAAGCTTGGGTGGCTCGAGGTGGCTCACCTGATGGGCCCGTCCATCCTTTATCGTTACGACACCCATGGGCTCTACCGCAAAATCTGCCGCGACACCACCGATTCGCAGCTCGAAGACGGCTTGGTGCCCGACATCGCGCCCGAGTACACGCGGTTCAGCGGCGGGTTCTTCGAGTCGGCCGAGTGGGGCAGCGCGTCCGTCCAACTGCCCTGGCTGCTGTATCGCTGGTACGGGGACGAGGATGTCTTGGATCAGCAGTACGCCACCATGGCGAGGTATACCCGCTATCTTGCCACAACCCGCAACGAACAGGGGCTCGCCAAGGCGGGGCTTGGCGACTGGTACGACTGGAGCTCCGAAAACGGTCACCAGGGCGAGTCGCAACATACCCCTGGGGAGTTGACCGCAACAGCCATGCTGTACGACAACGCGCGCATCGTTGCCGAGACTGCAGCAATGCAGGGAAGAGACGCGGATGCGGCGGAGTTTGGCGTACTCGCGGAGCGGGTCCGGACAGATTTCATTGCGGCCTACTACAAGCCGGCCGAACAGACTGTCGCGACCGGCAGCCAGGCGTCCCTTGCTGTTGCGTTACACTTTGGGCTGTTCCCTGACGAGGCCCGCGACGCGCTGGCCGAGCGATTGGTCAAAGAGCTGGAGTCGAACGGCTACCGCCAAACCACCGGCGAGGTTTGTTTCCGATACCTGTTGATGGCCCTGGCTGATGCGGGGCGGTCGGACGTCATCTACCGCATGCTGGACCGCGGGACCGCACCCGGATACGGCTGCATGCTCCGGCAATGGGGGCTGAAGACGCTCTCCGAACGGTGGGACAAACCCGGCTCCTCGCTCAACCATTGCATGTTTGGCCATGCCCAGGAATGGTTTACCGGCTACCTGCTCGGGATACGCCAAGCGCCCGGCAGCGTCGGATTCGAGCATCTCCACATCGAACCGACAGTGGTCGAGGGCCTGAACGGCGCGGAAGGTTACTTCGATTCGCCCCACGGGCGTGTCGCGGTATCGTGGAACCGTCAGGACAGCGGCATCATCGCCCTCGATGTGACGGTCCCCGGAAACTCTACCGCCGACATCGTGTTGCCCACCGGCGCGGCCGAAAACGTAACCGAATCCGGCGTTCCGTTAGCCGGCGCGCTGGGCATTCGCGACATCAAGGCGGGCGCGAAGACAACGGTCACAACCGGCTCTGGCCGCTACAGCTTCGTTTGTCCCGCGCCCTAATCGGGTTGAGGAAGACGCGCGGAGAGACTGCCGCGTGATCGCCGCGGGCCCCATAAGCCATATAATCACGAGGCGCGGCTGACTTTGACCCAGGCCGGGCGGTTCTGGTTCGCCGAATCCCGGGCCAAGCTCTCAGAGGTCCGTCGTCAGATGATTACCGTAAGAAACCGCGGCCCCGAACGACTAATCAGCAGGATGTTATGAGGAAGGCCAACCTCGAACGAGACAGCGATGCGTCATTGGCGCGGCGTTGGCGCGCCGGCGACGGCCAAGCGGCCGCGGCGGTTGTCGAGCGCTACACCGATGCCCTTGGCGCGATCGCATACGGCGTGACGCGCAACCGGGCCCTCGCGGAGGAGGCGGTGCAGGAAACGTTTGCCCGCGCCACGCGAACGCTTGGACAGTTGAAAGACCCCGCGCGGCTGGGGCCGTGGCTGGTGGGTATTGTGCGGCACGTTGCCGTGGATATGGCGCGGCGGCGTTCGCGCGAGACCCCCATCGGCGACCGGGATATTGCGGCCCGGAGCAATCCCGGCCACGAGGCCATGCGCAACGAGGCGGCCGAGTCCCTGGGCGGGGCCATCGCGGCGTTGCCCGAGGACCAGCGCGACATCCTCGCGATGAAATACGTGGCGGGGATGTCATACGGGGCCATCGCGGAGACGCTGGGCATGACGCCCGACGCCGTGAGTCAGAAACTGTGGCGTGTCCGCCAGAAGCTGCAGAAAGAACTAGTGGAGTTCCGGCCATGAACCCGAAGGATTCGGAACGCTTATCACGATATCTCGACGGTGAATTGACCCCGGACGAGAGCCGGGCGGTCGAGGAGTTGCTTGCAACGTCCCCGGAGGCCCGCGAGGAGTATACGATTATGAAACAGATACACGAGGCGACTCGAGATAC
>DAOLNV010000059.1:30374-36625 GCA_035416745.1 Candidatus Hydrogenedentota bacterium
AGATTGAGCTGCATGTGAAGCTTCTTCCTGAGACGGTTTACACCGGGCGCGTGGTGGATGCCGCGGGAAACCCGATTGCCGAGGTGCGGGTTGCCGCCGAAGGCGCGGAAGACCCGGCCCATGACGTCGCGGTTACGGATGCCGAGGGACAATTCAGCGTCGCGGCGCGCGCCGCCTATGGGGCGCTGTATTTCTCGCACCCGAACTATGCGCTGACCTGGATACAGCGCGTTGCGTCTCCTGAGCCGGTCCAGGCGACGTTGACCGCCGGCGCGTCGTTACGGCTGCGCGTGATGCAAGGAAGCCAGCCTGTTCCGGGCGCGGTTGTGCAGGTCGCATCCGAAATCCCCGAAGCGCTTGGGTACGCCATGCGGCGCGAGACCGATGAAACCGGATGCGTCGTGTTTCACCAGGTACCCCCGGATCCCGAGGTCCTGGCCGAACTCGCGGTCGTTGTCACGGCCCCGAACGGCGTCAAGGGGCGCTTGATGGAAGTTCCCAGCCTGCAGCCGGGCGCGACGGCTGAAACCGTGCTGACACTGCCGGACGAATACCCGGGCGAGGTGAGCGGGACCGTCGTTGATGCCGAGGGCAACCCTCTGGCGGGAATTCCGGTGATCGTCGGTACCTCCGATGATGTCGCAATCTGCTCGTACACAAATGAGAGCGGCGTCTACACGGCGGGACTCCCCTTCGGCGAGAGCCAGGTATTCATTGCGCGGGATCTGCTTGCCCCGGGGCAGTTCGTGGCGAAACCGAGCGGGAACCGTTTACAGGTGAACAAGTCCGGCGCGACATTCGTGCAGAACTTCACTATTTCCAGCGTCAAGAAGGACGTGGCGTTTGTGCGCTCGGGCGGGGCGCCTGTGGAAGAGGTATGGCTGCAATTGTGGCCTGTGTTGCCCACGGGTTTCCGGGGCTTCGTCGACGACAGCGTGAAGTGGAAGGTGGCCACGGCCGCCGGACATATACAAGCACTCTGCGCGCAGATTTATCGCGGCTACGCATACGACCCCGCCGGGGAGCAGGTGGCGTTCGTGGGCGTACCCGAAGACCTGACCGAGGTCACGGTCGTATTCAATCAGCCGGCCGGCGCCATTGCAGGCCGTGTCGTCGACCCCAGCGGAAAGCCCCTGGCAGCTGCCAGCGTGAGTACTTCAAGTTCGGCGGAGGGATATCCTTCAGCATATGCATGGACCGATGCCGAGGGGCGCTTCCGCATCGAAGCGCTGCCGACAGATTCGACGTATTGGCTGGGGTTCTCGTTGCGGGGGTACCAGCTTCTTCCCGGGTCTCTGGTTGCGGGACTCCAGCCCCAGCGTGACCCGGTGGCGGTGGAGTATGTCATGGCGCCCCAGGACGCGGGCCTTTTGGGCCAGGTGTTGGCCGCCGATGGTTCTGCGCTTCCCCGAACGCATCTGATGCTTGCCGACCGCGACCGCGTCTTGAAATCGGTACCCAGTGGTGGTGACGGAACGTTCTACTTCGAAGTGGCGGAGGGCAGTTACACACTATGGGCACTTGCGCCCGCGATGGACGCCATGACCTCCGTAGCGGTTACGGCGCCGTCGCAGGGGAATGTAATCACCCTGCCCGTGGCCTCGCCGCCGCCGGTCAGCAACGTTCCTGCACCCCAGGGACGCGAAAGTGAGCGTGCTTCGAACAACTTCAAACAGATGGGGCTGGTGTTCAAGATGTACGCCAACGAGAGCCAAGGCGCATTGTTCCCGCCGCTCGAGGCCCAGGATGGTGTGTTCACGCCCGAGTTCAAGAAGATCTATCCCGAATACCTCACGGACACAACGGTGCTGTATCCGAACGACGGCATCACGCGCTGCTATTTCGCGCATGCCGTGACCAGTGAAGCCCAGGGTATGGCGTTTCTCGACGCCGTGCAGCAGCTCGGCATCGCGGCTGTGCGGGATCAAGACATCCAGGTTGGGGCGGGCAAAGGTACCGCAGGCGGCGAGGTCATTTTCCGCCTGAACGAAGGACTGGCCAACCAGGTATTTCCCGATGCGCCTGCGGGGATGGTGGGAAGCATGATGCAGGCATCGATCCCGGTTCTGTGGGAAGTGCCCGGCGAGCGTGAGGAGTCTGGCGGCTGGGTGCTGTACATGGATGGGCATGTCCAATGGCAGCCGTACCCGGGTCCGTTCCCGATGACCGAAGCATTCGTGACGCGTATCCGCGGCGTGCTGGGTTTGGCGAATTGAGCAAAGGCCGCCGCACGGCCAGAAACAGCCGCGCGAATCCTTCAGTTGTAACGCCTGGCCTCGTGCCGGGCGTTTTTCATGGTTCCGTGTTTGGGGCGGGTTGTGCGGGGGCAAGGTAACCGTCGTCGCGCAGCCACACGAACATGCCCAGGAGCACCACCGCGGTCTCGATGACGTAAAAGGCCGCGAGCGTGCGAAAGATGCCGCTGGTGAAGCCGTAGCTGTGCAACCCCACGCCCAGCAGGTTAACGCCCCACCACGAAAACGCCACGACCATGCCACACAGAACTGCACCGATGTTAAACCCGAGGGCCCTGATGTAATTCCCCAGGCGGGCATGGAGCACGGTGAGCATCCATAGCACGAGCATGAGGGCGCCATTCTCTTTCGGGTCCCAGCCCCAGAACCTGCCCCAGCTTTCGTTGGCCCATATGCCGCCCAGCACGGTTCCGAGCACGGCGAATAACAGCCCGAACGCGGTCACTCCGTAGGTCATGCGGTAGATGCCCGCATAGAAGTCTTCGTCATTGTTTCGTATGCGCAGCGTCTTGCCCAGGATATACACGTGCCCGATGGCCGCGGCGAACATGGCCGCGCCGTAGCCCATCACGATGGTGGTCACGTGGGCGGACAGCCAGAAGTTGGTATCGAGCACAGCCACGAGGCTCGGCATGGTGTCGACGCCTTCCTTGACCTCGTACCGGTTGGCGAGAAACATCCCTGCCGCGCCCAGCAGCGCGCCCAGCGACACGGCGATACGGCGGCGGTTCATCAGTTCGATGGCGATGGCGAGCGCTACGCTGACGGCCGTCGTGAACAGAATGGTCTCGTAGAGGGTGGTGACAGGGGGCCGGCCGCGGATGATGCAGCGCATGGTGATGCCGATGGCAAGAAGCAAGGTCGGCGTCATAAGCGCATAGGGGGCGAGTGCGGTCAACCGCCGCCAGCCGGGTCTCAGCCACGTGAGGGCAACGAGCAGGAAACACAGAATGAACAGCGGAAAGCTCCGCGCGATGAGCTTGTATCGGTAGTACGCCATTTCCGCGGGGACCTTGTCGTATTCGCCCCGGTCCGCGGCGGCGTTGACGATGTTCCCGTGCAATTCTTCGAGAGTCTGCCTGAACGCCGGCCGGTCGCCGCACAGCGACGCCAATCGTTCGAGCTGCGCCACCTGTGCGATATGCGGCTCGGGGAGTTTCTCCGCCATGAACGCCTCCGCGAGCGCGTCGCCGGGAGAAATCCAGGCGTCGCGGCCGCTGTCCGGTATCGGCGGCAGCAGGACAAATGCTTTCGCGGCAGCGGCGAAGTGATCGGCTTGGCCCAGCAGTTCGCGCAGGGCGGTCAGCTCGGCTTCGCGCTGCTCCGCGCTCAGTCCTCCTCCTTCTCCGGCATTCAAGGTTTGGACGAGCGACGCGAGCAACGGCGCTTTCCGGAGCACGTCGCTGTATCGGGTCCGGCCTTCTTCGGTGAAGATGAGACGCAAACCCTCGGTGTTCCGGGCGGGATACTCCTCGCGGGCAAAATCAAGGAAGGACAAGAGCGACTCGTAGTCCGCGACGTTATGGGCGAGGTTGACGAGCTGGCGCTGGAGCCCTGTCAACTCGCGTTCGGGCATCTCCATGTACTGGTCCGCGAGCTGGTAAAGCTTGTCGCGTCCGGGCAGGAGTTCGAGGTACGAGTACCGATCGCGCTTGCGCTTTCCCTGATGGGGGACGCCGATCGCATCGGCGAGTTCGTCAGATTGTACCAGGAACACGGGATACGCCGCCGCGGCGCGCGGATAGAACAGAGTATCCATGAGCCACTCGACCGGTCCCAGCTCGGGATGCGACACGCCCATGAGCGCGCGCTGGACTCTGCTATCGCCGGGCCTTTCGGGACCGCGCCACGACCGCTTTCCCCGGAGTTTGAGCAGTTTGAACGCGGCGACGGTGGACATGGGCTTGATGCGGCCGCCTTCCTGCACGGGGAGCGAGCCGAACAGTTCGAGAGTCTGGGCGTCCCAGCGCGGGGGAGGTCCTTCTGGCGCCAGGGGCGGGTGCTGGGCGAAGGCGCTTGCCGCTATGGCCATGCACGCCGCCAGGAGTATCACGCTGTTGTGCCGCCGCTTCATCATGCGCCGCCTTTGCTCTGTTCGCGCAAATACACCACGAGTTTCCGCACGAAATGGACCGCGAGCCCGGCCGTGATGACAATCGTGGCGTAGAGCGGCCACTGGTCGGCGGGGTTGTTCACCACGGCGAAGACCGAAAACAACCGTTGCCCGGGTTTGGCGTCCGGCGGTCCCCAGGAGGCCTGGTACAGGGTATAGCCGCGATGCCGCAGGGGCGCGTTCATGCTGATCGTCACCGCCTGCTCGATGCCGTTCTCGATCTTGCGTACGCCGCTCTCGAACTTCTTGGGCATCTGCGTGCCCGGATGCATTTCGTGGGTAAATGTGTCTAGCGCCACGGTGAACGGCATCTGGAACCGTTTCTTGCGAAGATCGAACGTCCACAGCTTGCCGTCGAGTTCGACCGTGAGCGGGAACGGCGAATACCCCCACAAAATGGCTTCGATGGCTTCGCCGTTCTTCGGCTGAATGCGCACATACGCGCCCGCTGCATTGCGCTCGGCCTGTTTTTCAAGGGTCATCCCGACGAGCGTGAACCCGTCTACGCGGCGTCCCGCGGCCTGTCCGGCCTGACCCGCCGGGCGGGGGATGCAGTTGCGGTAGACGCCCTCGAGGACGATGTCGAAGGGCAGGGCCGCATGGTTAAACGTGCGCGTGCCGCCGGACCCGATGTCCATGAACCGGCTGCCGGGGATGAGGTATTCGGTATAGGGCCCCCGGCCGGAGGCGTCAGCAACCGCGAGTTCCCATTCGTAATAGCTCTCGAACTCGTTGGATTGTTCGCCCTCGTACAGGGTGAGGTTTCCGCTGACCGAGTAATTGTATTGCACCGCCGCGCCCGCGAGTAGAAGCAGTATGCCGGCGTGTCCGATGAGGATGCCCCACTGCGCCGGCCGCTTCCGTGCACGGACGATGCCGCCCAGAGTCAGGTTCACCGCGAGCAGCGCCATGACTAGATAGGCCCCCGGCAACGGGATGGGTATCACGCCGAAAAGCTCGTGGATCAGAAAGAACGACGCGAAGTACTTCTTCTGGACATCGAAAATGCCCAGGTTGATTTGCTCAAGCGTTCCCAACAGCGTCAAAACGAATAGCAGCAGAAACAGGACGCACGAAAGCCCATACGATGACAGAAAATGGTACAGTGTGCGCAGAACAGCTTTCATTGATTCGCCGATCGGCTCCATGTAAGGGATTTGCAGAAGGCCAGGAACTTGTCGCGTTGCGCGCCGGTCAGGTCAGCCGGTCCGGTCATCTTGACAAAGATGTTGAACGTCTCGACGGGGCATACAAGGCCGAGCATGAGCGTATCTTCGGCGGGTTCCCCGGCCTGATTCGTGAATGTGCCCCGCAATTCGACCCATGGGGAGGGTTGGCCGAGCACATCGATGACCGGCAACGCCGCAACCTCCTGGCCGGTGAGCGGCTCCTGGCCCATCTGCGTTCGCCACCGGTTGATGTTCGCGGCTACGCTTCCTCCCGTTGACCCGAGGATCGCTATGTAACACTCCGCTTCGTGGTTCGGGCCCGTGGTGAACGTCACAACACGCATGGGACGCTCCGGCGCCTGCTGCCAGCCCTCGGGGGCGGTCCAGGTGAAGGGCAACTCGACCGTTTCGGCCCCGGGGGCGCCCTGTGCCGGCGAAGGACGCGCCGTTGCCTGCTCGAAGCCGAACCGCTGCGCGCTTGTGGCGTCCGGAGCGGCCGGTTTGGGCAGGGACTCAACCGTGCGGGTATCGGATATCTGCGCGACGGGCCCCTCGCCGCCGCAGGATGCCAGGAAGGCCGCGACAGCGGCGGCGGCCAGGATCGGGACGTTATGTCGAACGGTCATGAAGTTATCCAAACGGCTTGCGGGAAATGCACCGGTATCCGAGCAGACCCCGTAGCCTACCGTTTACTGCGGCGCAGATCAAACCGGC
>DAOLNV010000060.1 GCA_035416745.1 Candidatus Hydrogenedentota bacterium
TTCGTTCTTGTCTTTATGGAGACAATAAGATCCCTCCAGCAAGGGCTTTCCTATCAGGCGATTGGGGGAAGATCTGTTCGGAACGGACCGGGACACCTCAACACGATTGGCCGGTGTTGGGGGCGTAGCGGGAGGTCAGGCATGCCGGGCATTTCGACGGGAGAGCGCTGTTGAATTGGCGGACAACCGTGATTATCGGGCCGGTACTCGCTGGCCGTGGCCCATGAACTGCCGAAACGCGCTGACCTCCCGCTTATTGTACCCGGGCGGCTTGGGCGTATGGGTAGTGCTTCACGCATCAAGCACTGCACCAGGCGGGCACGGCTATTGCTGTGAACCAACTTCGCCGGTCGTTCTTTCGCAGACAGCGATGCCGAAGTCTTCATGTACAGGGCGGTAATATCGCTGGACCCATTCCGTGAGCCAGGGGGGACGCTCTTCGTCGGGCTCACGGTCAAATATGACGTACCGGGGGGGATGGCGCTCGACATCGCGGAGAAATTCCCTCTGAGCACCGAGAAGCGAAAACAGACAATGGTGAAACAACCTGCCAGGGGCTTGACGTTCAGTGAAGGGCAAGACCTGCGTAATGGCCCCTCCTGCCATCTGCACATAGTCATCCTCCGTTGAATGCTCACGCACCCACTGCCCAATTTCCTGTGCGCGGTCTGCCTTCTGGAAAAACACGTGACTGAGGCCGTTGAGTGTTGCGTTTGCCGGAAAGAACAGCAACACGATTGTGAGAACCAACGCTGCAAACGCTTGACGGTGTTGTTCCTCTTCGTGGAAGGTCAATCGAAGCAACTCTGCGGCGGAATAGCCGGCCATAATGCACAATGACGGAAGTATCTGCTTGAAATGATGCCCGAAATAGCGGCCAGAGGCATTCACGCCAAGGAAGTCGAATGCGATCCATATTAGAAGCGCAGCGGCTACAAACCGTTTCTCAGGGTCTCGTACAGCTCTGCAAACGAGGAATAGAAGAAACGGCAGAAAGAGTCTCATTTCGGGGGAGGTCCATTTCACAAGCCCGGTGTATATCTGGTGCGTGAGAGACGCGTCGGATTTCATGCCAGGCTGCAATAGGATGAGCCACGCCCCCTCCCAGTAGACGTGAAGAGAGACCCCCGACAACAGAAGAGGCAATAGAACCGCCAAGAAGGCCAGAATGAGTCCGGCGCCATAGGCAGCCAAGGCGCAAAGCATGCCTCGCCAGTCTCTCTTGGTGACGCCATACAGAACGATGATCAGAGCCAAAGCCGCAAAGGAGGTGAGCGCGACCTGTTTGAAGTTAATGGCCGCTGCGAGGGCCGCTCCCGAGCAGACCAGCCAGGGCCACACGGAGCCTGATTGTTGGTGCCTATTCCGTGCTTTCAGCGCGAAGTACCATGCTGCAACAACGAACAGAACCACGTACGTCTCAGTAACGTGGACGAGAGCGCCTTGCGTGTACTGCCAACAGGACGCCAGCGAGAAACAGGCGGCGCCGATTGCTCCCGCCTGGCGGCTGTGATACCGGCTCAGTCCGCCCAGTACGATTGCCGCGGCGCTCACGCTGGCGGCCATGGCAAGCACCCGGCCGGCAACATACCCTATCCCTGGAAACAGGGAAGCCAATGCGTAGACGTAATAGATCCCCGGGGGTTTGTTATCGAGGGTATCCACATAGGGAAGCAGGCCTTTCTGCGCCCACATCTTGCCCATGTAAAGCCATACGCCTTCGTCGTTATGGGTGGGAATCCCGAGTGAGATCAATGCCAGCAGCGCGGCAAAAGACAACAGCAAGACTGGTGGCATCCACCTGGATTCCAAGAACGAAGCCACTGCCTTCATGTATTTTGCCCCCCTTCATGCGCTACGAACCTGGCCGGTCGGCATCCCCACATTTCAAATTATACTTGGTCCAGAGGAATCGCGCCAAACAGTTGAGGGACAATATCTCTTGGCGGATAGACGGACCGGGCGTTCGGAGCAGGCATTTCGCAACAATGTGCACGACGGAGTGAGCAAATTGACTCACTTCGAGCCGCTTTGTTACTCTCCCTTCTCTAAACTCATTGTATTCGATGCGCATATGTATGTGATTTCACGAATCGGCCTGCGGCCACACCGGGTCCGGGAGGACATCAGATGGCGGAACGAATCGCGATTTTCGACACGACCCTGCGCGACGGCGAACAATCGCCGGGAGCGAGCATGAACGTCCACGAAAAGATCCAGATAGCGTTGCAGCTTGAACGGCTAGGCGTGGATGTCATCGAAGCAGGGTTTCCTATTGCCTCGCAGCAGGAATTCGAGGCCGTGCAGACGATCGCTGCCACCGTCACGAAACCCAGTGTTGCCGCTTTGTCGCGTGCCGTCGACAAGGATATCGAGCGTGCGGCGGCGGCGCTTGAGAAGGCGGCGTGCCCCACGTTGCATACGTTCATAGCAACTTCGGATATCCATCTTGAGCACAAGCTGCGTATGACGCGCGAGCAGGTGATGGAACAGACCGACAAGGCCGTGCGGCTGGCCAGGAGACTGATCGACCGCGTGGAGTTTTCGGCTGAGGACGCGACCCGTTCCGCGCTTGATTACCTGGTTCAGGTTACCAGGATAGCGATTGACGCGGGCGCATCGGTGATCAATCTTCCCGACACGGTCGGGTATACCACTCCCGGCGAGATCGAGGAAATGTTCCGGTATGTCATCGCGCATACGCCGGGCTCGGACAAAGTGGTGTTTTCGAGCCATAATCACAACGATCTTGGTCTGGCGGTTGCCAATGCTCTGGCCGCCGCGCGCGGCGGCGCCCGCCAGATCGAGTGCACGATCAACGGAATAGGCGAGCGCGCCGGAAACACCTCTCTGGAAGAGGTAGTCATGGCGATAAAGACCCGCCAAAACGTTTATCCGTTCGAGACGGGAATCATCACGGAAGAGATCACCAATGCCAGTCGGCAACTGAGCAATGTGACGGGCCTGCCGGTACCCTATAATAAGCCGATCGTGGGGCGAAATGCTTTCGCGCACGAAGCCGGAATTCACCAGCACGGGGTTATCGCCAGCCGCATCACGTACGAGATCATGACGCCGGAATCCGTGGGCAGAAGCCGGAGCGAACTCGTGCTCGGAAAGCACTCGGGCAAGCATGGCCTTGCCAAACGGTGTGAGGAACTGGGCTACACGCTGTCGAAAGAGGAGTTGCAGCAGCTCTACGACCGGTTCATCGAACTCACCGACCGCAAGAAAGAAGTGTTTGAAGACGATTTGCGGGTGCTGATCGCTTCCACGCGCAACGAGACTTTCGAAACGTATCGCCTGGCGCACTTGCGCACTTCGGGAGGCGACCCGACCATGGCGCTGGTTAAACTGCAGCACGGCGAGGATTTATTTGTGGAAACCGCCACCGGAGATGGGCCGGTTCACGCTGCGTGCATGGCCATCGAGCGCATTACAGGGATTACGGGGAGGCTCAGCGAGTTTCAGGTTCGGGCGGCGACTCCCGGAAAGGACGCCCTGGGCGATGCCCACGTCACGGTAGAATTCGCGGGCAGGGCTTATTATGGAACCGGCGCCAGCACCGATATCATCGAGGCGGCGATCTCGGCATATCTGAACGCGCTCAACAAATACCTTGCCATGAAGCAATAGCCCGGGCGAGGGGGAAGAAGTCAAGAAACGCCCCCTCCCGCGTTTTCGAGAGGCGCTCTTTGTTAGCATCAATCATGCAACTGTTTTCGGTCCCGTCATCTCGCCTGATTCTTGTGTGCGCGCGAGCTTCGACATCCAATCTGGCTACGCCCTAAGGTATGCGCCTGCCTGCGCGTCAGCGGAACGCCCCAGTTGTCTGCACGGGTTGTTCTTGATCTTCCTACAGAGCGCACCATCACTGTAAATATTGAAGAACGGGCTATATTCTCAGGAAAATGAAGTACAGGTGGCCATAAGCTGCATCGGACCCCTCGAATTCGGGACGGGCCACACGGAATATGCGGTCACTGGTCCGTGTGAACCCCCTCAGGGAGGAGTCCTATGGTTGCGAATGCCCTGGCTTATGTGTCATCCTTATCGGTACCGCCAGGCTTTACGCAACCAATGTGAGGTAGCATCTTCCAGCCGGCGTTTTTTGCAGCCGGTAGCCACGTCTTGCCGACCGAATACAGGGGGAAATAAGGAATGAAACTGGGTAACAGGCTTGAAGAATACGTACATAGCAGGGAACCGCAGACACGGTCGGGCATGCTTCTTCTGGAGAGTGCCCGGCGGCTCCGCATCAGACCCGAGGAGGTGGAGGAGGTCATCAAGCCATGCTCGGTATATATTCAGCGTTTGCCGGTACCCATCATGGGCAAGGTCGTAAACCTGATCTCAGGCATTGTACTGCATAACCGCGCACGCGGCCCCTACAAGGGGGGCATTCGGATTGCCAAGAATATCGACATCTGGGAGACCACGGAACTTGCACGATTGATGACGTTGAAGACCGCTTTGGCGGACATTGACCTTGGCGGAGGCAAATCAGGGATCAGTGTCGATTTACAGGCGCTCTACATGGCAATGGTCAGGGAGAAGCGGTTTATGGGCGATTTCCGCGAGTTTGCCCGCATCGCGAAGGCCGACATTATCATTGAGTTTACGGAGCATTTTGGGTGGTTGTTTTCCAGCCACCGCTATATCCCCGCCCCTGACATGGGCAGCGGCGGCGAGGAGATGGTCCGCATCTACAACGCCACGCTCGACCCCGCCTCGGTTACGGGAAAGCCCGATGGCGTCGAGGGTTGGCTGCCGGGGCGCACCGAAGCCACGGGATACGGCGTCTGGTATGCTACCCTTAAAGACATGGAGCGGAAGGGCCTGGCCCCCGACCAATGTACTGCCGCGGTTCAGGGATTCGGCAAAGTGGGCATGCATGCCGCGACTATTCTGAGTTGCTCCGGCGTGCGCATTGTCGGCATAAGTGATTTAACAGGTGGTGTTTACGAGCCCCAGGGTCTTGATGTACAGGGCGTAGCGAAGCATTATATGCGTTCGGGGACACTCCAGGGCTACAAGGCCAGGCCGCTCACGCACGAGCGCCTCTTCCGGTTGAAGGTAGACTATCTTGTGCCCGCCGCAACGGGCCATGTGATTACCAAGAAGAATGCGGGGGAAGTCGGCGCGCGGGTAATTGTTGAAGGGGCCAATATGCCGGTAACCTATGATGCCATGCAGATACTGAAGAGACGGGGGGTAGAGATTCTTCCCGACGTTTACGCCAATTCGGGGGGCGTCATCGCGTCGAATATTGAGTATCGCCAAGCCTTGGGCGGTGTCCGATTCACCAAGGAGATGACGTTTGCCCACATTCGCGAGCGGTTCGACGCCATGTACGAGGCCATGGCGCCGATCATGAAGAAGGGCCGCACGATGACCGAGGCGAGTGTCGACATTGCGCTCTCGAGGGTGCACCAGACCATGCTGGAACGCGGATTGCTTTCCCGATAGGGCTCTAGATGCGCAAAAAGGCCACCGAGCAGTTGAAAGAGCCTGCATCCAGAACCGTCATCGGCTGGTCCGAGTATGTGGCGTTTCCCGACTGGGGCATTGGGCGCTTGCCTGCGAAGGTGGATACCGGCGCACGGACGAGTTCCCTGCATGTAGACAATCTTGAGGTGCTCGATAACGGCCAAGTGCGCTTTGAAGTCGTTCTCAGCCGCAAACATAGCCACAAACGGGTCCGGGTCACCGCGGACGTTCAGAAATGGGGGCGTGTGCGGTCCAGCACCGGCCATTACCATACGCGATGTTTTGTCAAGACCCGGATCCGGGTGGGTCTTGTTGAGAAGGAAATCGAGCTTTCGCTGGCATCGCGCGAGCAGATGCTCTATCGTATGCTGTTGGGCAGGAAAGCGCTCGAGAAGGATTTCCTGGTAGACGTTTCCAAGCGGCGCGCGCTCGGCAAGCCCAAGAAGGCCAAACGGAAGACAGCGACATCGCCATGAAAATCGGCATTTTAAGCCGCCAGCCGCGGATCTACAGCACCCGGCGTCTGCGCGAGGCGTGCAAGCAGCGGGGCCACGCTGTCCAGGTGATGGATACCCTGCGTTTTGCCATTTCTCTTGAAAAGCAGGAACCCGAACTTTACTACCGGGGCCGGAAACTATCGGCCTTCGATGCGGTAATTCCCCGTATTGGGGCATCGATCACGTTTTACGGTCTGGCCGTGTTGCGGCAGTTCGAGCAGATGGGCATCTACGTTCCCAATGAATCGGTGGCGATCGCCCGGTCGCGCGACAAACTGCGCGCGACTCAATTGTTCAGCCGGCACTCGATCGGCATCCCGGCCACCGAATTTGTCCGCGACAGCAGCGACATTCTGCCAGCGATCCGGCGGGTTGGCGGGGTGCCGGTAATCATCAAGGTGATTGAAGGCACGCAGGGCGTCGGCGTGATCCTGGCGGAAACGGAGAAAGTCGCCGAAGCCATCATCCAAACCCTGCACGGGGCCAAACAGAACGTCCTTATTCAAAAATTCGTCAAGGAGAGCAAGGGCTGCGACATCCGGGCGTTTGTGGTCGGCGACCGGGTTGTGGCCGCCATGCGGCGCATAGCCAAGCCTGGTGAGTACCGGAGCAACGTCCACCGCGGCGGGTCCGTCGAGCCCGTCACACTCACGTCCGAGTTCAAACAAACGGCGCTTCGCGCAGTCCAGATCATGGGATTGGGTATCGCGGGGGTGGACATGCTCGAGTCGTCCGAGGGTCCTCAGATCATGGAAGTGAACTCCTCTCCGGGCCTCGAGGCCATTGAAAAGGCCACCGGAGTGGATATTGCCAGTGCCATAATCGAGTATATCGAGCACCAGGTGCTCTTTCCTGATGTCGATCTTCGCCAGCGTCTCCGTCTCACCGGCGGGTTCGGGATCGCCGAGTTCCCCGTGCGCGGCATGTCCGAACTGGAGGGTAAAGCGCTTCGCGACACCCCGCTTGCTGAGCGCCATATCTACGTGCTTACCATCACCCGCCACGATTGCGTCATTCCCCAGCCCAAGGCTGACGACGTCGTCCAGACCGGCGATGTCCTGCTTTGCTATGGCGATCTGCGTGAGCTGCGTAGTATGATGCCGCCGCACAAGCGGCGAAAGCGCGAGCGTAAGCGCGAGAAGGAGAAGGATCAAGGGTGAGCGCCCACGTAGGCCTGCACGGCAGGATGTCGCCAGAGTGCCGACCATTGGATGAACGCAGAACACTCGTAATCGCTGGCCAGGACATTCCTCTCGGCGAGACACGCGAACTTCAGTTGCCTTTTGACGAGACCTACCTTGGTGAGTCTATTACTCTTCCTATCTACGTCATGCGCGCCCCCCAACCCGGCCCCCGGCTTTTCCTGACGGGGACTCTGCACGGCGACGAACTCAACGGCATGGGTATCATCCGGGAACTTTTGTATGGCGACCCCCTCGAACTGCTTAGGGGTTCGCTCATCCTCATTCCGGTCATCAACATTCACGGTCTCGAGCGCCACTCGCGTTACATGCCCGACCGCCGGGACCCGAACCGCTGTTTTCCGGGATCCTCGCGCGGCAGCCAGACCAGCCGTATGGCTCATGCCATCTTTACCGAGATTGTGAGGCAATGCGACTACGGCATTGACTTTCACAGCGCCGCCATTCAGCGCGTCAATTACCCGAACGTACGGGCGTATACCCGCAACGCCAAGACGCGCATGCTCGCCGAGGCGTTCGGATGCGAGTTGATCGTGAACAACCAAGGCCCGCAGGGTTCGCTCCGCCGTTCGGCCGTGCAGGCGGGCGTCCCGTCCATCATCCTCGAGGCGGGAGAAGTCTGGAAGATCGAACCTGCGGTGGTTGAAATCGGTGTGCGGGGCGTGCTCAACGTGCTCCGGACCGTCGGCATGCTCGGGGGAGAGCCGTCAACCCCCCCCTTCCAGCTTATCGTGACCAAGACCACGTGGGTTCGGGCTCCCATGGGCGGCATTCTGGATTTTCACGCCCGGCCGGGGGACGTTGTGCGGCAGGGCGACTGCCTCGCCACCATGTCGAGCATCTTTGGCCAGGCACAGTCTTCGCTGGCCGCGCCGGTGAACGGCATTGTGCTTGGGATGACAACGATGCCGGTGGTCAAGCCCGGCGGTCCTGTCTATCACATCGCGGCCCTTTCGAAACGCAAATTCCACCAGGCCCAGCACCATATCAAGAACGGGGAACGCCGGGGTCTTCTGGGCCGGGTCCGCCGCGAACTTGTGTCGGCCATGCCCTTCCGCGAACATGGGCCGCATTTCCCAAACGAGATGTAATGAACATTGGAGGCGGGGCCGTGCTTGAGATGAAAGGACTTTCGTCATTCCTGCCCGGGATGCTTGCAGGGTTCGTCTTGGGCGCTATCGCGATGCTTGTCTTTCTGCCACTGCCATCCGAGATGGGCTTTGTGAGAGAAGCCCATTACGCGACTCATACGCAAGCCGTCGCTCACGGGGCCGTAAGTTGCGGCTGGCTCCCGGAATTTGTGCCCGGCTCGGCCACCGACATAGCCGAGATCCACAAGAACGACGCAAACCACAGTCTCTTGCGCTTTAGACTCCCGGGGGACGCCCGCGAGGCGTTGCGTGAGAGTCTCTCCCCCATTTTGCCGCTCGAATGCACGCCCTCCGCTCCCGACCTGAGCCGTTTGGTCGACTGGTGGGAGCACGATGTTTGTGTCTTGCCGGGTTACAACACATTCTTGACCATGCATCGAGGCGACCCGTGTTTCGCGGCGATTTCAGAGGAATCGGATATGGTTTATGTGTGGTTTTAGCCGTCGCGCGGACGCGTGGCCATAGCACTCGGGAAGAGCGGACTGGTCTGTCGGGTCATTGGGGTCGGTCTGAACTCATCAGGTCGTACCGTCTGGCCCGATACGAATCTCTTCAGACGGTACCCCTCGCTCGGCACGCTTGACATCCCCGGCGCGTAAGGCTATCACTAAGTCATCCAGAAGGTATGCTTCAACTCCAGGGGGTGCGCCATGGACAAACTGGGCATGGGTATTGTGGGATGCGGATGGGTTTCTGAAGAATACATCAAGGCGGCTTTGCACGATGGGCGCGCAGAGGTCCGGTCCCTGGTCAGCCGCAGCCTGGGCAAGCCCGAAATTTATCGCCAGCGCTACAACCTCGACTGTACCGTCGGGCAGGATTACGAGGAGATGGTTCGGCGCGGCGACATTGACATCGTTGTTGTTTCCACGCCGCACGACCTGCATACCGGCCCCGTCGTAGCAGCTGCCGAGGCCGGCAAACATGTCATCATCGAGAAACCCGTCGCCATAACGATGGAAGATGTCCGTAAACAGCAGGCCGCGGTCAAGAAAACCGGCGTGAAGACCATCGTCAGCTTTGTCCTCACGTGGAATCCGCTGTTGATGACCATCGACGAACTGATCCGGACGGGCGCGCTTGGCAACGTCTTCATGATCGAGGTCGACTACCTGCACCGCATCTGGTGCGGAACCAAGAAATGGCTCGGCATCAAGAAGCAGGCGGGCAGCTCGTTTCTGGCGGGCGGATGCCACGCCGTCAGCGCCATGGAATGGTTCGCGCGCAGCGACGCCGTCGAAGTCTGCGCCTACTCCGTCAAGACCGAGAACCCCAACGATTATCCTGGCACCACCACCGCGGTTGTGAAGTTCGCCGACGGCAAGATCGGCCGCACCACCAGCTGTTTCGACGCGCAGATGCCGTACGTTTTCAACATCGGCGTTTATGGCACGGAGGGCTCGGTGCGAAATGACAAGGTGTTCGCGCCGAAACTTTTCCCCGGACAGAGCGGTTTCATGACGGTTCCCTGCGTGTTGCCCGACAGCGGCGATGTGGCGCACCATCCGTTCCGTGGAGAGGTGACCCATTTCATCGACTGCATTCTCGAGGACAAGAAACCGTTTCCGAATCTCGATGACGCCGCGAAAACCATGGCCGTCTGTATCGCAGCCGATATTTCGAGCGCCGAGGGGCGTCCTGTGAAGACGGCGGAGGTGTAATGAGCCCTCGGCCCGGGCCTTTCTACCCGGCACCAGTGACGGGGCGCCTTTTCAGAACGAGATCGAAAGAGACTGAAAAGACCGCGCCGTGAGGGACCGAGATCATGCCACAGGGGAGCGAATCGGAGCGCGGACGTGACCGTCCGCGGCTTGTTGATGGGCGGGTACGAAAACCCGCCCTCCTTTGTGGGACCGGCCGCCATCGCCGGTTATTGTGTCGCGGGCTTCCGGCTTGCCCTGGTAGCGCAGGGGAGGTTTGTGCTACTTTCTTGTTGATGCACCGGCGCGTATAGCACGAGGGCTATTCGAAGGAACAGCATAATGGCGAAACAGACGCATGATGGTATCAACCGGCGGGAGTTTTTGGGCCGTACGAGCCGCAGCGCCATAGCCGGCGGCATGTTGGGGGCGGCAGCCCACACGCCCACGGTATTGGCTCAGGCGCCAGAACAAGCGCCACCGGCGGCCGCGCAGCCTGGGGCGGGTCTGCTGGTAGGATGGTCCACCGTCAGCATCACGCCGGACAAGCCGGTCCAACTGCACGGCCAGTTTCATGAGCGCGTCTCGGAACGCGTTCTGGATCCCTGTCTGGCAACCGCCCTCGCGCTGGAGCGGAGCGGCGAGAACGGCGCCGAACAGGCGATTATGGTCAGCTGTGACCTCGTCAACGTGCAGCGCGGCGTGGCCGAGGACGTCCGGAAACGGGTAGCCCAGGAGTTGCCCGATTTCGACGCGCGCAAGCTGTTCATCAACTGCACTCATACCCATACAGGCCCTACAATGACCGTGGGCCTGTACAAAGACCCCGACCCGGGTGTGATGAGCCCGCAGGAATACGCGGAATTCTTTGCCCAGAAGGGCGCTCAGGCCGCGGTCGCGGCATGGAAAGCGCGTCGCGCCGGCGCTGTCAGCCGCGCCGCTGGGCATGCCGCCGTCGGGTTCAACCGCGTTGCGAAGTATAAAGACGGAAGTTCACAGATGTACGGCAAGTCCGACCGGCCGGATTTTCAGGGTCTCGAGGGCGGAGATGATCACGGCGTCGAAATTCTTTTCTTCTGGGACGAGACGAAAAAGATGACCGGCACGGTTATCAACCTGGCATGTCCGTCTCAGGTTGTCGAAGGCCAGCGATTCGTGTCGGCGGATTTCTGGGGACCGGTCCGCGAACAACTCAAGAGTCTCTTGGGGGAAGACCTTTACGTGTACGCGATGGTGAGCGCCGCTGGCGACCAGTCTCCCCGGGACCTTGTCCGCCGCGGCCGCAACGAACCGAGCATGCGCGACACCGCCGGACAACAGGAAATGGCGCGCAGGATCGTGAAAGCCGTGCGGTACGCGTATGACACGAACCAAACAGAAGCCGTGAGCGACCCTGAGTTTCGGCACCACACCGAAGAACTTGTGTTGCCGGCACGGAAGGTCACGGATGAAGAGGCTGCCATGGCGTGCAGCGAAATCGCGAGGGTGTCGCAGTCGGGCCCGCCGGCGCCGGCGTCCAGCGAAGCGGGGGTCATCACTCGCATGAACGATCTTCTCGAGCGCTACGCAACGCAGGGGGAAGCGCCGGTCTATTCGATGGATCTGCACGTCATTCGCCTTGGGGACGCAGCGATTGCAACGAATCCGTTCGAGCTGTACCTCGAGTATGGCAACGAAATCAAGGCTCGGAGCCTGGCGCAACAGACATTTCTCGCGCAGCTTACCGGGGATCGCGGCAAGTATCTGCCCACGCGGGCCGCATTGCCGGGGAAAGCCTATGGTTCGCGCGTTACGGAGAACACGGTTGGTCCTGAAGGCGGTGAGCGGCTCGTCGAGCGCACCGTTGAAGTCATTAACAGCATGTGGGAAGCATAAGGGGGATACAGCAGCACGAGGCTGCGCTTCCGCCGCATCCAACACAACCCAGGAGGGACGTTTCATGGCAGACATTCAGGTGGGATTGAACACAGAGGCATTTCGACACGCGGATAAGCCGCTTGAGTATTCGCTCGCGGCCATTCGCAAACAAGGGTACCGGTATTGCGAACTCAACATGCTCAACGGGCGCGACCTGCTTTCCGAAGCGGGCTACTACGGAGCCGTCAGCATGGAGCGGGATCCTCTCGAGGTCAAAGGCATCGTGGACAGTTTTGGCCTCAAAGTGAGCGCCGTCAGCGCTCATGCGCCGATGGCGCAGCCGGAGGTCAGCATCCCGTTTCTGACCCGTGCTATCGAGTACGCCGACGCCCTCGGGGCAACCTGTGTGTGCACCGATGAGGGGGTAGTGCCCGGCTGGATGAGCAAGAGCCAGGCATTCAATATCATTTACTATACCCTTCGGCGCGTCTTGCCCGCGGCGGAACGCCACAAGGTGCACATTGCCCTCGAACCGCATCAGAAGTATTCGGTCAAGCTTAATACGTATCTCGAGATATTGAACCTGGTCGAATCGCCTTACATGAACTGCAATCCTGACACGGGCAACATTTTCATGGCGGGCCAGGACCCTTACGAGTTTCTCGAAGCAATCGCGAAGCGGGTCGTTCATGTTCACGCCAAAGACATTGGCGGGGTCGTCATGGGCGAACGCGGCAAGGTAACGGGGGTCCCGTCAGGGTGTGCGTGCGGCGAGGGGGTCCTCGACTGGAGGCGCATCGTGAAGATACTGCGGAAAGCCGGGTTCAAAGGCGTGTTGTCGGTCGAGTGCAGCACCGAGGAACAGGGTCTCGCGAGTATCAAGCATTTGAGCAAGGTGTTGCGGGCCAAATAGACGGCGGCGCAGCTCGCGACCGAAGAATCTCAGGGCAAAGGCACCCTCCTCCTCGTATTTGAAGCAAGGCCGGAGGGGCGCCTTTGCCCTCTTTTTGCGCCCGAGTAGACAATAGCAGCCATTTGGGGTAAAGTACTTATGGGAGACTGCATTTTCCCTAGAGGGCGGTCACGATGGAGAACGCGTTGTGGGCGGAGACTGAAGTTGTGGCTGCGGGGCCGGGTCTCCGTGGATTCTCGCGCGAGTACGAGTGGCTAAACGGCATGGTCGCCCGAGGCATGGGTGTCGCCGAGGGCGGCGCGGCGGTTCCTGAGACGGTTTTGCAGTGCATTTGGTACGACCAGCTCATTCAATCCGAGGGACTTATCCTCAACGGCGGGCAACGCCTGCGGGTGGTGTTCCCCGGGTGGTGGAACCAGAACGAGGGGCCCGATTTTCGCGATGCGCAACTCGAAATCGACGGTGCATTCTTGACGGGCGATGTCGAGGTTCACCAGGACCTCGCGGCATGGCGACAACACGGGCACCATCAGGATTCCCGATACGACAACGTGGTGCTCGAGGTGGTGGGCATATGCACCGGCTCGGATGCCGGGAATGCGACTTCGCGGAACCGCGCAGTTCCCTATCTTCCGCTGGAGTCCGCGCTGTTGGATTCTTTGGAGGCGCTGGCCGAGCAGCTCCGCCTGCGGGATTATCCCTACCACGTGCCGGCGTCGTATGGGGAGTGCGCCCGACTGACCGCCGTGCACGGCGTTGAACCGGTGCTGCGGCTGTTGCGCCTGGCGGGCGAGTGGCGGATGTTGGCAAAAGCCCGCGATATCGCTGAACGGATCGAGCGTGCCGGCGAAGACCAGGCGGTGTACGAGGCGGTGATGGCAGCGTGCGGTTACGGCCCCTACAAACACCAGTTTCGGGCGCTGGCGCAACAGATTCATTACGACCGCGTGCGGCAGTTGGGTGTGCAGGACCCGTTTCTGGTCGAGGCGGCGTTCCTGCAATTGGCGGGGCTGCTGCCGGAATCCTTGCCGGAGGGAAACGGCGACGCGCCCCATTTCCGGCGACTGCAGGCGCTGCGGGAACAGCGGCTGCGCGGGTTGCGGCGGCTGCCCATGAAATGGACCCGGAACGGCGTACGGCCGAACAACTATCCCGAACGGCGGCTCGCGGGGGCGGCGCGGTTTCTTGGGCGCACGGCGAAACCGGGGTTATCGGCCGCGCTAGACGAGATCTGGCAGGGCGAGTCCAAGCCGGTCAAGCGGCGGCTGGCTTTCGAGGCACTGTTTCCCACGCCGCTCGGTTTCTGGGCGGAGCGGTGCACGTGGACGGGTAAGCCGATGCCGAAACCCACGGCCATGATTGGACGCGGACGGGTGCATGCGATCATCGGCAACGTGTTCGTGCCGGTTGCTCTGGCCAAAGCGCGTTATGCACGTGATCGGGCATTGGAGACGAAAGTTTTCGACTTTTTCACTGCGCTTCCAAAGGAGATGGAGAACCATGTGTTCAAGACGATGGCCTCGCGCCTGTTCGGGGACACCTCTCCCCCACGTTTCAGCTTCCAGACGCAGCAGGGACTGATCCAGCTGTACACCGACTGGTGCCGGTTCAATCCCAAATGCGGGGCGTGTCCGGCGCTGTCGCTGCTCAAGCTGGTCGGAGAATCCCGGTAGCGGACACAGGCCAACACAGCGCAGCGCGGTCGCAGGTGCATTGCGGTTATTTTGCCTTTCGTTGGGCGCCGTGAGGATTGGCAGGGGCGCGGTTTGGTATATTTGCACGCAACAAGGGGGTGCGAGCAATGATGTCGAGCATTGGCTGGGCGTGTGTGGCCGGGTTAGCCGCACTGGGCGGGGCCGTAGATGCGGGTCCTGAACTGCAGGCGTCGATGGTCTGGCTGGCATCGGCGCCGTATGGGACGCAGGCGTATGCGGCATTTCGGAAGACCGTCGAGATTCCCGCCGCCGTAGACGGGGCTTCTCTTCACATTTTTGCCGATTCGCGGTACATGCTATGGGTGAACGGGAGGTATGTCGAGCGGGGTCCGTGCCGTTTCGACCCTGCCGCGCCAGAATATGACACGCTTGACGTAGCGCCGTATTTGAAGCTTGGCCGCAACATCCTGACGGTGCTGGTGCACCATTATCACGACGAGAAGGCGGACAACGAACCCGAAGGGTTTTGCGGGCGCATTATGCGGCACCAGCCCGGGTTTGCCGTGAAATTCGAGGGGCGTTGCGCGGACGGCTCGGCCATAGCCTTGCGCTCCGACGCGGCGTGGCGCGGGACCACGAAGACCCGGTTTCTGCCTTCTACTCCGTCGTGGAGTTCGATCCCGGACAATATCGACGCGCGCCTGGACGACGGCGACTGGACTGCTCTGGACTACGATGATTCGGGCTGGGAGAATGCCGCGCCCGTTGACGGGGCGTTGTGGGGGTCGTTGCGTCCTCGCGCGATTCCGTTCCTGCGCGAGACGCCGTTCGTGCCGCAAACGCTGGTGAAACGCAGTGATGCTCCCGACGGAGCAGCGCGCGCTCTATTTGAAGCGCTGCCTCTTACCATTCCCGCGGGACAGGATGTCGTGCTTGATGTGGGCCGGTCGGTGCTGGCGTACGACGTCATTGATTTCGAGGCCGAAGCGGGAACCGCGCTTGAGATTCTGCATGGAAGCGGGTGGCGCGACGGAAACTTCGACGAAGCATATTTCCCTAACCGTTACATCGCGCGGGCGGGGCGGCAGACGTATAGTGCGGGCGACACCTTCGGGTTCCGGTACATGCGCATCCGCGCCGAGGGAGGGCCTGTATTGGTCCACGGCGTGACGGTCGTCAACCGGGTGTATCCCTTCGAGCGCGAGGGGCGTTTCAGGTGCAACGACCCGTTTCTGAACCAGCTGTGGGAGCGTTCGATCCGGACCGTCGAGCTGTGCAGCGAGGACAGTTACACGGATTGCTCGACCCGCGAGCGGGTGGAATGGATGGGCGATGCGGCGCTTTCGGAGTACCCCATCACGCGGGCGGCCTTCGCGGGACCGGGGGCCGACGGGAGGCCGGTTTACAGCGACCCGCGCCTGGCGCGGAACATCCTCTGGCACATCGGGCTGAGCCAGCAGGAGGACGGGCGCGTCAAGGCTCACCATCCCTCGGACCGGTGGGATATTCATGGGTACATCGAAGATTACGCGTGCCTGTGGATTCACACCCTGCGCAGCTACTACGACAATTCGGGAGACGCCGAGTTTGCGCGCGAGCTGTGGCCGCGGGTGGTGAAGCAGCTGGAGTGGTTTCTCGGTCATCGCACGGAACGGGGCCTGGTGAATGCCCGCGAGTTCGTATTTGCGAGCAATCCTCTGGCCTACAAGGTTTGTGAGGGCGCCACTCTCAACGCTTATGTTCATGGCGCCCTGCTTGACGCGGCGTATCTGGCGAATGCGCTCGGCGAGACAGCTTCCGCGGAACGGTTCACCCAGGAAGCGGCGTCCCTGCGCGAGAGCATCAACGCGCACTTGTGGGATCGCGATGCCAAGGCGTACCACGGGGCAATCATGAACGGTGAGAAGACGCCGTTGACTGCTTACGCGGCGATGACCTCCCTGTATTTCGGCGTCGCGCCGGAAGAGCATCGAGATGCGCTGGTGGCGTGGCTCGCGGCACATCACGGACAGGTGGGGTCGCCTTTCGAGCATTTCTTTGTATTCGTGGCGTTGTATGGCGCGAACGACCCCAAGCTGGATGGGCTTGCACTGGAGATCATGCGGTCGAAGTGGGCGTCCACCCTGGCCCGGCAGGATCTGGATACGGTGTTTGAAGGATTCGGGGGCGGAGCCCTGTGCCACAACATGGGAGCGCCTCCCTCCTACTTCCTGAGCACGCGGGTACTGGGTGTGCGTCGCGAAGGGCCCATATCCCAGGGCGGCCTCGTGGTGGACCCGCGTCCCGGCGGCCTCGCCGAAGCCGAAGGCGTGGTAATGACCGAATTAGGCCCCGTCGCGGTGTCCTGGACGCGAACTGAAGATCTGTTCACCCTTCTGGTAGACCTTCCGCACCGGGCCATGGTAGTTGTGCCGGCTTCGAGGCCCGGTTCCGTGCGCATTGAGCCGTCCGAAGGCGCGCAGGAACCGAAGCCATTGGGCGTGCAGGGTCGCGCCGCGGTTTACGAAGCGGGCCCTGGGAAGTACACTTTTGCGGCGCCGTGTTCATAGCGGGACTTTGAACGGTCACGATTTTGAGATGCGCGAGGCGTCTTACTCGCCGAATTCTTCGAGGGGGATGTTGGATACGCCCCGGGACCCGGGCTGGAAGATGTTGCCGATGAAGGTCAGGCGCTCGGGTCTGGGGTTATCCGAGATGAAGACGGCGTATTCGTAGCGGGGCGGCTCCTGGAGGCGTTCGCCGTCGCGAATCTCCCCTTCCTTGCTGGTGTCGTAGACGATATTCCCTTGGATGATGACGTCGGTCATGACGGGATTTTCGGGGAGTTGTCCGGATTCGAGGCTGATGACGCCGCTGACCGAGTCTTTCCAATTGAAATGCTCGTAACCGAAGCCGAAATCGGAAAAGATGTTGTTGGCGATGATGTTTCCTCGGGTAAAGTTGGCGCCGCGGGCAGGTTGGGTGTCTGTGGCGGGTTCGGCGGGGTGCGAGGAGGTGCCGGGCATCATGATGAGGCCCCAGAGGTCCATGTGCGAGATGTTGTTGTTGGCGATGATGACGTTTCGCGAGCCGTGCATGCACTTGATGCCGATGAAGGCGTGATCGATGTCGTTGCCCGTGCAGGTTACATGGTCGGCGTGAAGGTTGATGCCCTGTGCGGCATTTTGAATCTGGTTGTTTGATACGATGATGTGACTTGTTTGTTCGGGCGAGGTGACGACTATGGCGCTGCCCTGGTGCCAGTTGTTTGCATAGTCGCCGGGCGGGGCGAGGCGGCCCTTTTTCGTCGGCTGCCTACCCTCGGTGAGAAAGCCCAGTTTGTGTGCTTCCTTCGTTTCGGCAGTGGGAAAGAGCCGGTCTTCGATGACGCGGTTGCTGTCTATCGAGATGTTTTGTCCGGCGGTCACGAGGATGCCGGTGCCGTCGATGACGCGGAATGCGTAACCGTAGAGTTCGTTGGCGGTGCGGTCGTCGATGCCGATGCGTTTATAGTTGCGGACAGTGCACCCGCTGACTACGGCGTCCTGGCAGTTTTCGAGGCAGATGGTGCCCGAGGTGCTGTGGTTGTCGAGGAGGCGGACGTTTCGGAACTCGATGTTGCGGCAACGGCGCGCGACCAGGCCATGGCGCAGGACCTCCCGATTTCCTTCGGACCGGGTCAGAGTGAGGCCTTCGATACGGACGCCCGAGACATCGTCAATCGAGATGATATCCTGGTCGTCATCGGTTTGGACGATGGTTCCCGGGCCCCAGAGGCCGGTGCCGCCCGCGTGAATCCGGAGGGTCTCGGAGATGGCGTAGATGCCGGCGGGAATGAAGAGCATCTCCCCCGGATGGGCGTCGACGAGTTGCTGGAGAGGCATGTCCATGGTTGCCGCGGGTTGCGCGCCTTCCTCCGCACCAGGAGAAACGGACGGCCACCATGCGGCCAGGGCGCACAGCAACAGCGAACAAAATCGGCGGGGCGTTCTCATGATAGCCAGACTCGCATTGTGTGCGAGATGGCGGCGGCGGGACGCGGCATGCTACCCGTCTTGCCCATCGTCCTCCGGCAAGGGTAAGGTCACGGTGAAGGTGGCGCCTTTGCCCGGTTCAGATACCATGTCGATGTCGCCCCCATGTTCTTTCACGATCCCGTAAGAGACGCTTAACCCGAGTCCCGTTGCCTCGCCGAATTTGCGGGTGGTGAAGAATGGGTCGAATATCTTCGGCTGAATTTCCGGTGGGATTCCCGGACCGTTGTCTTCGATGCGGATGTACGCTCTGTCGTGTTCCGTGCCCGTGGAAATGCGCAGTTTGCGCGGGCGTCCCTTCACGGTTTCCAGGGCCTGGTGGGCGTTGTTGATAAGGTAGAAGAAAACCCGGCGCATTTCGTTGACGTCGACCCGCAGCGGGGGAATGGCGTCGTCGTAGTCGGGTTCGATGGATATGCCGCTGATGCGCAATTGGTATTCGCGGAGCTGCAGTGTGTCCGCGAGGAGCTGGTTTATGTCATGCAGCTCTTTAAGGGCTTCGTGGTGGCTGCCGAACGAGAGGAGGTTTTCGACGATTCGCCTGCAGCGCTCGGCCTCCTCGGCGATTTGGTCGAGGCGGTCGCGCATCTCGGGTTCGAGTTCGCGCCGCATCAGGAGTTCCGCGTAACCGATGATGCCTGTAAGGGGATTGTTCAGTTCATGGGCGACTCCGGCGACAAGTTCGCCGAGGGTATACAGTTTTTCCGATTGAAGCAGGCTGCGCTGCAGTTCGAGTTGTTCGGAGACATCAATGATGAGGATCAGGTGTCCGTGGGCTTCGGGGTCATGTCCCATGGGCTGAGCGAGCACGTCGCACTTCACGGGTGTGCCGTGACCGGTCTTGCCGATAAAGCGTTCGCGCAGCTCAAGGCCTTTTTCCAAGGCTTCTCGCAATCCCGCGGCGACAGCCGAGTCTTCTCCGCCCCAGAGACCGAAGACCGAATCGCTGATCAGGGTGTTGGCATCGCGGGCGCCCAGCAATCTGGCGGCGGTCTGGTTGGCGTTCGTGATGCATCCGTCAGCGTTGGCCAGGAGCACCCCGATCGGAAGGCTCTCGAAAAGGTTTTCGAGATTCATGTTGGCCCGCGAAATGGTCTCTTGCAGGCGCCGTTCGAGGACGAGGTTCCGCGCCACTCCAATGACCGCAATTACGTCGCCCTCGTCGCCGAACAGCGGATGGGTGTCGATTTCCAAGGGTACGCGGGACCCGTCGCGTGCGTAGACTTCAATCGAATAGGGAGACCGGATAGCAGCGCCGGGGGATTCGAGCCGCGCCTCGACCAAGTCCACGTAATCGGGAACGACGAACTGGTAGATGGAGAGTCCCTCGTGCAGCTGGCCCCTGGTGTACTTAAGCATCTCCAGTCCGGACTCGTTGATGAAGAACAGCACGCCGTTTACATCGTGGGCGTAGACCATATCGTTGGTGTTAGTGAGCACGCCCTCGAAGAGTTTCCACAGCTGGGCGCCTTTGGGTCCGGACTCTTCGCCGGGCCCTTCCTCGAGGAGGGCGCGAAGGGCGTGGCACGGCGCCATGAGAGGCAGTCCGGGGGTGATAGTGAGGAAGATGTCGCGGAGGCTCAGGACGGTCTCGCGCTGCTTAGCCTCGCTCAGGGCGGGACGGAGCACTTCAATGATTGCCGCCTGAAGGGCGCAGAGAATGCGGACAAATGCGTCATCCTGCTCGACCATGGCGCGCAAGGCTAGGTCTGGCGGCATCTTAGCGCCCGCAAGAGCGGCGGTAACGGCTGCCAGGAGGGCGCGGAGTTCCTTTTCGCAGGCGTCCGCATCCACCTGTTGCAGCGTGCCTTCAATGATGGCGTCGATATTCTCACGGATGCACTTGGCGGCTCGTTTCATAACCCCTCCGCCAGAACAGAAACCTGCCGGCGCCCACAGCCGGCACGGCCCTCTGCTTACTCAAGCACTTAGTATAGCAGAGTTTGCGCGGCATTCAAGCATGGCAATGCCGGTCTTGCTGAGTCTAGCGGCGGGCGGCCTCGGGGGATTTGACATCGTGCCGCGGAGATGGTTGAATTGCCCCCTGATATGTCTAAACAAACCGGTTCGGGGAGGCAAATACGATGGCTCTGAATGTGGCGATCGTGGGAATGGGCAACATCGGCAACGTACACGCCGGATGTTATGTGAACGAGCCGCTGGCCAAGATCGTGGCCGTATGCGACATCATCAGGGAGCGTGCCGACGCGGCCTCGGCGAAGTACGGATGTCCGGCGTTTTACAGCGTGAGATCCATGCTGAAGAGCGGCATCAAGATCGACTGCGCGAGCATGTGTACGGCAGGGAAGGAAAACGGAGGCGATCACTACAAGGCCACCATGGACCTGCTGAACGGCGGGATACCCGTGCTTGGCGAGAAGCCGATCTCGAACGAGATCCCCAAGGCACGGAAGATGGTGGCTCTGGCGAAGCAGAAGCGCCTCCGGTATGGGATCAACCTGAACCACCGGTTCACGCCGGCGGCGCGTCTTGCCAAGGAATGGATCCAAAAGGGCCGCCTGGGCGAACTGAACATGATCAACATGCGCATGTGGATCAACAATCCGAACGAGACGTCTCCTCACTTCCATATCCGGGCGTTGCATCCGCACTCGATCGACGTGATGCGGTACTTTTGCGGCGACGTGGAGCGCGTCCAGGCGTTTTTCAAACGGGGCATGACAATCGACGGCAAACGGAGGAACTGCTGGTCAAACTTGCAAGTCAACATGCTGTTCGAGAACGGCGTTCTTGGCCATCTCTGCGGAAGCTATGACGCGGGCGGGGGGTTCGGGCTGGAGAGCTGCGAGGTAACGGGGAGCAAAGGGCGGTTCCTGATCCTGGAGGCTTGCGAAGAGATAACGTTTTACAGCCGCGAGTCCACTGAAACCGAGCACTATCACCATTTGGGCGGTATGACGAATTTCGGCGAAACGTTCCCGGACCGGATCCACGTCTGGCTCGAACAAAACGCCAAGAAAGTTGCGCCGAGCCAGATCGACGGGTCCGGCGAGGAAGCCCTGAAGGCCCAGCTCATTATCGAGGCGGCTATCGAGTCTTGGGAGAAAGGAAAGCTCGTCGATCTGAAGTGAAAAAGTGACCACGGCCTGAGAGGCAGCCGCTTGGACCCAAGGGACGCGCAACAAGGAGTTGACCATGCCGAAACGCCCGCCGAACCTGTTGATTTTCGCCATTGACAGCATCCGCCGCGATCACATGAGCTGTTATGGGTATCCGCGGCTTACGACGCCGCATATGGACCGTCTGGCCGTTGCGGGGACGTTGTTCGAGAATGCGTTCAGCGCGTATATCCCTACAACACCGGCCTACGTAACGATGTTGACGGGTCGGGACGTGATCGCCAACCAACAGGTTGCGCTGGGGCCTTTGGGTCCGATGGCGGAGGACCAGCCTACTCTGCCGGAGTTATTGAGACCCGCGGGGTACCGGTCGGTCATGGTGGGCCACGGCGAGTGGTACCGGGGGTTTGACAAGTACCTTCAGTATGAAGGCTGGGGTGGCCCGTGGGACGAACGGCCCTCGCGCAAGGCGGAAAACTTGAACAACGCCGTGCTTCCTGAATTGGAGCGGTTGCATGCTTCGAAGAAGCCCTGGATGTTGTATTTACGGCATATGGACCCCCATTCGCCGTACTATCCCCCGCCCCCTTATGACAGCCTGTTCTATTCGAAGAATCCGTGCAGCCGGAACCTGCCGAACACGATGAAAGCCGTGCGCGCGTTCAAACCGTTTGCGGATTACCTTTTGTCGTGGCTGCCGCCGGGGATCCGGGATGCCGAGTTTGTCATCGCCCAGTACGACGGGGCGCTGGCGTACATGGACGCGTGCATCCAGCGGCTTGTTACTCGGACTGAGGAACTCGGGATAGCAGAGAATACGCTGATTATCATCACGGGCGACCATGGCGAGACGTTGTATGAGCATGAGTGCTGGTTTGACCACCACGGGCTGTATGAACCCACGCTGGTGGTGCCGCTGATCTATTACTGGCCGGGCACGATCGGAAAGGGCGCGCGGAGCAAGGCCATGACCCTGCAGGAAGACTTTGTGCCGACGGTGCTGGATATTACGGGGCAGAGCCGCCTTGCCAAGGGGGTCACGTTCGACGGGGTCTCGCTGAAACGGTACTTTACGGAGACAGGCCGCTCTCCACGGTCGGAGTTCTATATCACCGAGTGCACATGGATGCGCAAACACGGGTGGCGTACGCCCATCTGGAAGTTCTGGGACGCCCTCGAACCGGACTTTCACGGTAAGCCTCCGGTCGAACTTTACAATCTGCTCGAAGATCCCAAGGAATTGCGCAATCTCGCCGAGAAAGAGCCCGGGCTCGTCAAGACGCTGCGAGACCGTATGAATGCCTGGCTCAAGAAACGGTGCCGCGCAACCGGCAAAGGGAACCCCATCGAGTTGCATCAAATCGGCCTTGACCGGCGTATCGGCTCAATCGAAACGGCCAGGAAATTGCAGAAACGGTAATCTGAAAAGGGGTATCTGGGGCCCTTCTCTGAAGAAAAGGGTGGCCCCTTTCCAAGAACTTTGTGGCGGTGTTTTGCACCGTGCCAGTCGCACACGAGGACGAGAGGGCGCTGAGATGATCAAACTGGGTGTGAATACGGTGTTGTTTCAAGGATTTGATTTACGCACGGCCATGCAGCATATCAAGTGGGCGGGGTATGACGCGGCCGAGATCTCTGCTATCAAGGGGATGTGCGAACATCTCGAACTGGATAGCTGGAAGAACCAGGCCGGGGATATCAAGGCGCTCGTGCAGGACCTGGAACTCCCCATCACCGCCATGGAAGAAGCCGCTCTGGATGAGGACCGCCTCATTAAAGCTTTCGAGGCAGGGGCGGAAATCGGGATCCCCGTGGTAAATGTCGGTCCCGGCGGTTCACAGGGTAATCCAGAAGACCTTGGGAAGTGTCTGGGAATGTTAGCGAAGATGGCGGAGAAGGCGAAGCCGTTCGGGGTGAGTTTGTGCGTGAAGGCGCATGTGGGCGCGGCTATCTGGAACACAACCACCACGCTCGTGGCCATGAAACAGATCGACTCCCCGGCATTTGGCATCGATATGGATCCCAGCCACATCCATCGCGGGGGTGAAGTCCCCAAGGATGCCTTGAGAGAGGTCGTATCGCGCGTGAAGCATGTTCACATTCGCGATTGCGCCGGTTCCGGCCCCTCCCCCGGTCCGCCGGAACTGCAGGCCTGCGGACGCGGCGACATTGATCTCATGGGATACTGCAAAGTGCTCGTAGACGCGGGCTACAGCGGGCCGGTGAATCTGGAAGTGATTGGCGCCGGCTCATACGAGCTCAACCGGTGCGCCATCATTGCGGCGGAATCCTACGGGTACCTGAACGCGTGCCTTAAGGCGTGTGGGGGCCGGCAGGGATAGTTCGCATCGTTTGTTCAGATTGCGTGCGGGTCTTCGGATCAAGAACGATACAGAAGTGATCAACCACAGTCTCTGCCGCCTTTCCAGGGCTGCGCCCCGCGTTCCGTGTGAAGGCTGGGTCTATGGCGGCAGCACCAGACCCCTTGTGCGCGACCCGGCGAAAACAACCACATCACTCGTCTTTCTTCAGCATGCCTTCCTGTCTGGCCTCTTCCGGGGGTACGGGCATGAACAGGGTCACAATGCGGGCGTCTTTACCGGAACGGTTCATCTGATAGACCAATGGCACTTCTTCCCCCACGGAGAATCGCTCAAAGCTGGATTTATCGGCGAAGACGTCACGGCGGATTGGGTCACCTTCGGGGCGGAGGATGTCTACGAAGACGACGTATCGTTCTCCTGGGGTACCGGCTTCTTCGAGCCTTTTGGAAACAATGACTCCCTTTCCCTTGATTTCAGGTTGGCCGTAGTATTCGGAAATCTTTGCCAGAGCATTCCCGAGAAGGAGCACAGCGATGATGGCGCAGATGGAAGCAGTGAGCATGTATCCCGGCCTGCGGACCTTCTCGGCGACTGGCGGCGCGGAGGTTCGTGAGACACGCAAATAGGGATGCTGCTCAGCTACATGATCCCGGAAACTCTGCCGGTGGTACTTCGTAGGCATCCGAACGTTCTCCTCACCATCGCCGCTGGTGCGCCGCATGACCCATGCACGTAACTATCTGCAACCATTGTAGCATCCTTTTGAAATGCGGAGGGAGACGCAAGCGGTTTCAATGGGGTTTTCCAATGCGTTCCAGCGTGCAGGCCGTCCGGCGGGGCGGTCCTGAAGTGCAGCCGGGAGCGAGCGGAGCGTTGAACGGCCTGGCTGGCTGGCGTATTCTCCTTGAAACTGTGCACGAGGAGGGCCAGATGGCGTGTGAAGCGGTTGCATATGCCCGGGCAGGGCTGGTCGGGAACCCCTCGGACGGGTATTTTGGCAAGACGATAAGTTTCACGTTCCGGAATTTCGCGGCCAAGGTGAGCCTGTACGAGAACCCGCAGGTGGAGATCATCCCGAATCTGCGGGACCGGTCGACTTACAACTCGATCCAGGAACTTGCCGACGACGTGCGCGTGTACGGGTACTACGGCGGCATACGGCTCATGAAGGCAACGATCAGCCGCTTTGCCAGGTACTGCCGGGAGCACGGCATCAGGCTGCCGGAGAAGAACTTCTCGATTCGGTACAGGTCGAATATTCCGCGTCATGTGGGGATGGCGGGGTCGAGCGCGCTGGTCACGGCAACCCTGCGGTGTCTCATGGAATACTACGAGATCGCCATCCCGGACGAGATCCAGCCCAATCTGATTCTGAGCGTTGAGGCGGATGAACTGGGTATATCGGCGGGTTTGCAGGACCGGGTGATCCAGGTCTATCAGCAATGCGTGTTCATGGATTTTGACAGGGCCCTGATGGAGGGGCAGGGATACGGCGCGTATGAGCGGCTCGACCCGTCCATGCTGCCCAACCTGTTCATTGCCTACCGTACTGACCTGGCAGAGGGTTCGGAGGTCTTCCATAACGCCATTCGCCAGCGATGGCTCCAGAGGGAGCCGGAAATCGTGGACGCGATGAAGCGGTTCGCCGGGTTCGCCCAGGAGGCGCGGGATCTGATTGTGTCGGGCCGGGGAAGGGAGATCGGGCCCTTGCTTAACGCGAATTTCGACCTGCGCCGGTCCGTATACACCATCAGTCCCGCGAACATCGACATGGTGGAACGTGCGCGGTCGGCTGGAGCGTGCTGCAAGTTCACGGGTTCCGGCGGGGCTATTGTGGGCATGTACGAGGATGAGACCATGTACGGGGCCATCCAGCGCGCTTTTGCGGGGACAAGCATCATCGTGCTGAAACCCGAGATCGTGTAGGCGGCCCTGTTAACCGTCGGGACTCACGGCGCCCGGCGCCGGAGTCCCGAGAATGCATTCTGGCGGAGCGGCCTCAGACGAATTTCCTGAGGTATTCGAGGCTCTTGGTAGCGATGGTTTCGGGGCCGAGCTCGAACTTGAACACCTCGACCGACATGTACCCCTCGTACTTGATCTCGCGCAGGGCTTCGAATATGGGTCCGAAATCCACGTCTCCAAAGCCGGGCCCGTTCATGTTTTCGTCATTGGCATGATAGTGGGCCAGGTATTTGGCGTATTTTCGGATGAGCGTTGGGCGGTCTTCTTTTTCGAAAGTCATGGCCTTGGTGTCGAGCAGCAACCGGAAATTGGGGTGGTTTACGCGCTCGATGAGCTTCACGGCATCCGCGGCATTTGTGCAGAAGTTTGTTTCCAGATGGGTCAGGGGTTCCATGCAGATGGTCACGCTATGCTTCTCGCACGCGGGCAGGGCTTCCTCGAAGACTTGTGCCGTGTACTCGAAGGCCTGGTCGTAGGTCAGGCTCTCGTGGACGTTGCGCTGCTTGGGTGAACCGAAGATCATCACGTGGCCGCCCACGTCGCCGCAGAACTGGGCCAGGTCAACGAGGTATCTGGCCGCGCGGTCCCGGTGTTCTTTGTCGGGATGGTTAATGTGCAGGGCTTCAGGACCCACAAACACCCAGTGGATGCCGATGACATCAAGGTCGACTTCTTTCGCGCGTTTGACGATTTCCTTGCGGGTTGCGGCGCTGATATCGGTCACATACTGGCTGAACGTGAAGGGCGCCAATTCGATGCCGTCGTAGCCGGTCTTCTTGACGTAGGCGAACGTGCGCGCAATGTCGTTCCATTCTTTGAAGATCTCGTTACAGATAGCGAATTTCATTGGGACGCAGTTCCTCCTTCCTGGGATTTATTGCAGCGATTCCCCGGCCGGGGCCGGTTTGCAGACCTGGTTTCCGCCTGCGCGCTTGGCCTGGTACATCAAGGCATCGGCCTTCTCGATGAAGGACCGGACAGTAAAGCCTTCCTTGAAAGAGACGCAACCGATGCTGAGGGTCAATTCGTCGAATCCGAATTCCTGGAAGGTCTCCCGGATACGTTCAGCGATGGCCATGGCCTGTTGCTCTTCCGCTTCGGGGAGGATGACGGTGAATTCGTCGCCCCCGTACCGGAACCCGATATCGACGTGCTCACGGGTGCACTCGAGCACCGCTCTTCCGGCTCCGCAGAGGACCTTGTCGCCCTCGAGGTGGCCCCGGCTGTCGTTGTATTGCTTGAACTTGTCGATATCAAACAACAGCAGCGACAGGGGACGCTTCTGGCGTTTGGCGCGTTCCACTTCGTTTTCGAGCCATTCAAAGAATGACCGCTGGTTGTAGAGGCCGGTCAGGCAGTCTTTGACGGACATTTCCTTGAGTTCTTGTTCGAGGCGCTTCTGCTCGGTGATGTCTTTGCAGATCGCGAGAATCGAAGCGAACTCGCGCCGGGCGTCTTCGACCCTGGAAAACGAGATATTCACGGGCACTGTCGAGCCGTCGCGCCGGAGGATGCCGGTTTCGTGGTTCTTGAGATGTACACTTTCGCTCAGCATGCGCTGGACCTTCTGGAACTCGTATTCGCCGCCGGCAAGCAGGTGAGCCATGGGTAAACCGATAAACTCCTCGCGCTCATATCCGGCCATCGCCAGAGCGCCCCCATTGGCGAATTCAGTCCTCCCGTTCTTGCCGACAGTGATGATGCCGTCAACGGTGCTTTCAAGAAGGTTCTCAAGATACTGTTTGGTTTCGCGCAGCTCATGGTTGACCCGCTCGAGCTCCGTCGTGGCTGAGTCCACGCGTTGACGGAGGCGTTCCTGGTACTGGTGGCTTTGCGTGAGCGCCTGTTGCTTTTCGACTGCGCGGGCCACCGAGCGCGAGATGTCTTGGAGGTTGAACGGTTTGAGTACGTAGTCTTCCGCCCCCAGCCGCATGCACTGGATGGCCTGGGTGACTTCCGCCATGGCCGACACCACAATAATGGAAAGATCTGGGTCGATGTTTCGGGCCCGGCGCACGATTTCGAGGCCGTCCATCTCGGGCATGCGCAGGTCCGTCAAGAGAAGCGAAAACCGTTCTGCGCGCAGCATATCGAGGGTGCGGGCTGGCGACGTGGTCGTCGTGCATTCATATCCCGCCCCGGTGAGGTGCTGGGAAAGGACTTCCAGGATGCCGGGTTCATCATCGAGTATCAAAACGCGCTTGACAGCCAATTCCGTATCATCTTCCGTTGCTGTAGCCAAGTGTTTCTTCCCGTTATCCGACAACCCAACCGCTCGTGCGTGGCTCCCGGAAAAAACTCTCCCGTAGACGTCTTGCCCGAAACGTGTCGCGCGCCGAAGTCAGCCCGAGCTACCCGGAAGCGCAGGAATGGGGCTACAAGTACTTCACAACGACAATCATGACGAAAAACGCGGCAACCCCGACGAACTTCTGGGTCTTGTTCGGTGCGCGGGGGTCGTTGGCGCTGCTCTTCTTGGCGAACAAGCCCTCGATCCCTTTTTTCTCGCTCAGGTCCAGTTCGTCACCGGCGGCGTAGGCAAATTCGGCGAAATACGCCATCATCAAGAAGAGCACGAGGCACAATGCGACCATTTGCAACCCTTGGCGACTCATCATGTCTTCATCTCCCAGCGATGTCGCATGCAAGAACACACCTCTAAAGCTACAGGAAGCAGAATACCAGCCCGACCAGCCGGTTTCCCTTCTCTATTATTTTACGATGAAACGTCCTTCAGTTGCAAACGCCAACTCTATCAAGGGCTTACGCCCAGTGTTTCAGGGGATGCGCGCGTTGGGCCACGGGCAGCGAGACTCTCCCCCCGTTTATGTAGGCCGCAAAAGCGCCTTGGATGAATTCGTAGGCGGTGCGCCCGTCCTGCAGACTTGCCTCGGGAATACGGTCCTCTTCGATAGCTGCGATGAGGTCGTCAATGATGGGGGCGTTTCGTTCGACATCCGGGTTCTGCATCGTCACTTCGGCGGGGGCGTCCGGCAAAGGCGCCCAGGCTATCCCGCTCAATCCCGGCGCCCAGGAGGGGTCGGGAAGATAGGTCACGCTTGGCGGAAGGCCGTTTAAGCGGGTTTTGATGACGCCTTTCGAGCCGTAGATGTCCAATCCCCAGCGTTTGCCGTCACCGTCCGGCTGAATGATGGAACCGAAAAACATGGCAATGCCTTTGCCCAGCCCGAACATGGCGTTGATGCGATTGCCGACGATGGGTCCGAGCGGTTCGGTGGCCTCCTTCACGTCGGAGGGCTTGGCGGGCTTGCCGTTGACGGTGATGTCGGCCATGCACCATTCGGGCTTGCCCATGATGCTCTGCACGAGGTCGAATACGTGCGTACCCAACACAATCATGTCCTCCCCGCCCGCCCTGTTGTCTTCTTTGCCGTGGCTGCGGAGTTCGATGATGTGGCCGATGATGTGCTCTTCGAGGAGCATTTTCTTCATATGGCGAACCGGCGGAGACATGCGGTAGTTGTGCGCCATGGCCCATTTCAGATTCTTGGCCTCGATGGCGGCGGCCATTTCATCGGCCTCGGCCAGATCGGCCGCGATGGGTTTCTCGAGGAAACCATGGCAGCCGTGTTCGGCGCAGGCGAGGACGTACTCCTTGTGGCGGACTGTCGTGCGCGGGCCTACGGACACCAGGTCGGGTTTCTCCTTCTCGAGCATCTCGCGATAATCGGCATAGGTGCGTTCGGCCTTGGCCTCCGCGGCGTGTTTTGCCCGGCCGGCTTCGTCGGGGTCGGCCAGAGCGACGACCCGGACATCCGGCCGGTTCGCGAAGGCCACGTGCATGGAATGTCCGTATCCCCCCTCGTTGGTATCGCCGATGATGCAGGCCTTATACTTCGCGCCGCCGGCTTCGGCCGCGCATTGCGCGATGAACGGGAACGCTGCTGTGCTGGCCAGGAATCCGCGCCGGTTCATGTTCATGGTCTTTCTCCCTCTGCGCACGTCACGGGGGCGCCGGGGCCCCGTACGGGCACTGCAATGGCTTCTTCCGTGTGTGGCGCCTATCGTCCCATGACCAGCGGCTTGGGGTCAAGCTTGGCGCGTTCGCCCGCACCCTGACGAACGGGTTAAGCACATTGGAGACCTTGCGGTCGTAAGAGTGGCGTGGTCAGGAAACCACGCCACAGCGGGAGGAAACCACGCCACAGCGGAGCGGAGGATGGGGTGCGAAGAGTGCGAATGTGCGAAGGGTGCGAAGGGGTTGCAGACCTGCGTCCGCAGCAGTGGCACGGCGGCGGCTAATCCTCGGTAAGCATGTCTATGTCTCGGGCTTTCAGCCCTGTTGGGTGTTTTGGCTCGGATTTCCTGGCCAGTCTTTTCAGGCTGGTATGCGACGCGGCGTCGGCGCTCAGAATGGTGTTGTCCGTGGTGGAAATATCTTTTAGCCCTCCAACGTGAGCTACTGATGCACACTGCCTCCTCATTTTTCGAAAAGATGATTAAACCCTGCAAAGGGTTGTGCGGAGAGACGGGGACGCGCATGCGCGAGAACAACGCTGCCGTGGAGGGGGCTGGTTCCCGGGAGGTTTATCGTAGCGCGCCGCAATAGTTTCCGGTAATATACGCGGGCGTGTACTGCTGGTTCTCTTGGAAGGGAGATGTGGATGTCTGACAACACCGTCGTAGCGCCTGTGTCGCCGGGGCGAATGGTTACCACGGCTTTCTTTCACGCGGCGCTGTTGATGTTGTTCACGGTGTTTTTTGTGCGCATGGTTCCGGATTTCGCCGAGCAAGCCGAGCATGCCGGGGGGACTTTGCCGGTTCTGGCGCGCTGGATGATTGTATTGTCGGCCTTTCTAATGAGGCACTGGTACTGGGCGCTGCCTTTGCTGGCGGTGGCGGATGCGGCCGGGCTGTTCGCGGCGGCAAAGACTTTCGGCAAACGCGGGTTGCTTGTCTGGTCGGTTGTGGTGAGCGGTATTGTTGCGGGAATAATGATCCTGGGGACAATGGCCATGCTGGACACCATATCGAGCATGGCGTAGGCATCTGTAATCGGGCAAGGAGGGAATTCCGTGCCGGGGAAACGTCCGAACATCGTTATTTTTGCCATTGACAGCATTCGCCGGGACCATATGAGTTGTTATGGCTATGAGCGATTGACCACGCCGTATATTGACCGTTTGGCGGCGGGAGGCACGCTTTTCGAGAACGCTTTCAGTGCCTACATTCCGACGACGCCGGCCTATTCGTCTATCCTGACCGGCTGCGACGTGGTCCGGACTCAGCAGCCGTCGCTAAGGCCCAAGGGCCCGCTTCCTGAGGAGTTGCCTACGCTGCCCGAGATATTGCGTTCGGCGGGCTACAAATCGGCGTGCGTGGGGTTCGGGGGCGATTTCTACCGGGGGTTCGACAAGTACCTGAATTTCGAGGGTTGGATTTCGTGGGAGGAGAGGCCTGCCCGGAAAGCGGAGAATCTCAACGCGGTGACCATTCCTGAGTTGGAGCGGCTGGCGCGTTCCTCGAAGCCGTTTTTGTTGTTCCTGCGTCACATGGACCCGCATGCCCCCTACCTTCCCCCCGCGCCGTACGACACGATGTTCTATTCGAAAAACCCGTGCGCCAAGGGCAACAAGAGCATGAAACCGGTGTTCGCATTCAAGCCGTTTGCGGACTTCCTCCGTTCCTGGATGCCGCCGGGAATCACGGACAAGGACTACGTGATCGCGCAGTATGACGGCGAGATCGCGTACATGGATGCGTGCATCCAGCGGCTCCTGACGCGCCTGGAGGAACTGGGCAGATTCGAGGATACGCTCATCGTCGTGACCGGCGACCATGGGGAAACGCTGTACGATCATGGAATTTTCTTCGACCATCACGGTCTATATGAACCCACGCTTGTTGTTCCGCTGATCTTCCATTGGCCGGGAACGGTTCCTGAGGGAGTGCGGGCGCAGGCGTATACGTTGCACGAGGACCTCGTGCCGACCATCCTCGATGTATGCGGCCTGACGCGGCATGCAAAGGGTGTGCGGTTCGACGGGCGGTCTAGCAAAGGGTTTTTCACGGATGCCACCGGGTCGCACCGATCAGAGTTTTACATCAGCGAATGCACATGGATGCGGAAACACGGCTGGCGCACGCCGGTATGGAAGTACTGGGAGGCCCTTGAGCCGGACTTCCATGGAAAACCACCCGTAGAATTGTACAATCTCGTCGAGGACCCGCAAGAAAGCCGCAATCTGGCGGATCAGGAGCCGCAGCTCGTCGAAATGTTGCGCCAACGGCTTCGCCGTTGGGAGAAGCGGCGCGAACGCGCGGTGGGCTTGCGCAACCTCATCCACGATTACAGTTTGGGAACAGACCTCTACATCGGTTCGATAGCCACGGCGAAAAAGCTGCAGAACCGCTGACCCAGCTTAAGAACGGGCCGGCGCACGCCGCCCCGCGTGCTCCGACTGAATATAGGCCTCCCGCAGGGCGCTCAGGAGCGCCATCTTGGGTTTGAAAGGCGCGTCGGCTGCGTGTTTTTGCGCAACAGACGCCACGAGGGCTTTCTCGATGAGCATCTCCGCTCTGCGGGTGTCTCGCGTGAAATGCCACGCCACCCCATAGAGGGTCTTGAGGTAGGGCAGGAACTCCGCAAAGTCCTTGTCGTCATATGCAATCGCTATCGTGTTCGCGGAGACCCGGCCGTCGGTACGCATGGTTGATGACCCTCCGTCTCGTTTGCGCGGTCCGCATGCTTGTATGCCGCCAAAGGGAGCTTCCCTTGAATCACCGGGAACAGGCGGATTCCTTCTTGAGCGTCTTGGGAAAGAGGATGTTATCCTCCTTGTGGATGTGTTGATATGTGTCCCATTCGAGGCGTTCGAGTTCCCTTATCAACCCCTTGTAAGTGTTGCAGGCCCACTCCGGGACTGCATAATCGTCCGTCAGTGCGCGCAACTGTTTGATAGTTTGACCCGCTTGTCTATGTTCCATTTCCATAACGCTTATCGGGCTTGACAATGCGCCGCAGGCGAAGCCTTGAAGGGGCTGGCCCGCGTCAAGACGGCTTATGGCGGGGAATAGGACCCGTTCCTCCTTCAAGAGATGGCTTTTGAGCTCGTGAGTCATTTCCCGTATGACCTGTTCGACCTCGTGGAGGCGTTCGTCCCGGTCGCCGTGGGTGCGGGCCACCTTCTCTGCCATGCTTGTCAGGGCGGGTAATGTCTCGTGGAGGTAGGCGTGATGCACCGCTACGATGTGTTCGGCGAGTTCGGTGAGGCTCATGTCCGCCGGGGCCGGGTGTGTTGTGCTGCCGCGGCCGTTTCCGTTCCCCAGCGTTCGCCGGACCTTTTCGGGGTCCAGGCCCTTTTCGCGGCAGGCTTCGGCCAGCGTCTTGCTTCCTCCGCAGTAGTAGTCGAGCCCCAGAATCTCCAGAATACCTGCCCGGGCGGGATCCTCGGCCACCAACTGGCCAAGGGTGGTCTTTGTGCTGATGGTCCTGGTCATTGGTTCGGTCTCCTTTTCGGTTTGTGGTTTCATGCAATGGCGGACTCCTCTCAGACTGGAAACCCTCAGCAGGCGCCGATCTATTTCGCGTAATCGCATGTCGATATCCTATTTGCGGGCAAAAAAACGATACGCCGTAATTTATGGTCTCGCTGGCTCCTGATTGTGGTGTCCCGCGAGGTCCTCCAGGGTAAAGTCCTTGAGCATGGACATGTACCTGGTGCGGACGTCCGCCCATTGCTTGTGCAGTGCGCACGGATGTTTCTCGGAGCACTTTTCCCTGCCGAGAAAGCAGCCCGAAAACCGGCTGAGATGCTCGATAGGGTCGACTACCTCGTAGAGCGTGATTGAGCGAGCGGGCCGCGCAAGTTTAAAACCGCCGCGGATGCCTTTCTGTGATATCAGAATTCCTTCGCGCGCAAGGGTTTGCATAAGTTTTCCGAGATAATTCGCGGGGGCGTTGATCAGGCGTGCAATTTCGCCCGCGCCGTGAAACTGCTGTTCCGCGTCTCCGGCCAGAAAGGCGGCGGCTTTGAGGGTATGTAAAGCGGTTCGGGTAATCATGCATCTTCCTTTATCGCATGTGATTATATTATTTAGCCGGGCGCTTGTCAAGGCTGCCGATGCGGCGCCTATTCGTTCGAGTTCATATTTCGCATAGCAGAAACAAGGTGGCGGGCGCGGTTCATGGTGTTCACGAGCAGACGCTTGGCCCAGATGAATTCCGTTGCCAGGATGCCCATTCCCAGCGGAATGACGATGGTGGCGGGTCCCGGGAGCAAGATCATCACGAGACCAATAAGGACGAGCGTTCCTCCGATGGTGAAAATGAGCAGGCGTTTGAGCTGGCGGAGCGTTCGTTTGGTGGTTATCTCGACGTTGTCCGCGAAGGGGCCAAGAATGCGTTCGAGATGCTTTTCGGAAATGAAAATCGACATGACCAGGACAAGCGCGGTCATGGGCAGAAACAGGAACGCCACAGCTTCGCTTACGGGACGCTCCATTGGGCTCTTGATGGCGTCCAGGATCAAGACCGTGACATACAGGCCGTAGTAGAAGACGAGCAGCACGCCTTCGATGCGGGACACCGTTGCGCCGGAGATGAAGATCGGGAGACATGCTATTGATGCGGCGACCATAACCAGAACATCATGGCGCAGCACGTCGCGGGAGACTTCAAGACCCCCCTGGCCCAGAACCGCGGATAGTCCGAGAACCCCCAGAAGATTGAAAATGTTGCTGCCGATGACGTTACCCACGGCGATGTCGCGTTGGCCGCGGATGCTGGCCCAGACCGAGGTAAACAGTTCCGGGAGGGAGGTCCCAGCGGCCACGATCGTCAGGCCGATCAGAACGTGGGATACCCCGAGTCTTTCCGCGACTTCGATAGCGCCTTCCATGAACCAGTGCGCGCCGAATACCAGTCCGGACAGGCCCAGAAGCACGAGTGCCGCGTTCGCCGCGAGGTATCTGGTTCTGAAGGGATCTTGAGCGGGGGCGCCAACGGGCGTGGTGTTTTCTTGTTGTTTCGCGTAGCGTTTTGAGAGTATCCCCAGTACCGCTGTATACGCGACGAGCGAAACCAGAAGCAAGACACCCTCTCCCCGTCCCAGCACGCCGTTCGCGCTCAGCGCCCAGAGCAGCAGCGACGTGCCAATCATGATCGGGACATCGAGCCGCACCAGCCGGGCCGACACTGCAAGAGGACGCACTATGGCGGCGATGCCTAGAATAAGCAGCACATTGAAGATATTGCTTCCAACAACATTGCCAACCGCCAACCCTGCCTCACCAGCAAGACTGGCGTGTGCGCTCACAGCCAGTTCCGGGACGCTTGTGCCGTAGGCCACAACGGTGAGGCCAATGATGAGAGGACTGATACGCGCCATGGCGGCAAGCCGCGAGGCCCCTCGAACAAGGAGTTCGGCGCCGGCCACAAGCAGCGTCAAACCTGCTATGAGGATGACAAGATACATTGCTTCTCCTTGGGAAGTATGCCGTGAACATCGTATCATGAGGGCACTCGCGAAACACGGGTCAAATGGCTCCCTTAACGGATTTGGGAACGCTCCGGGTTGATGCCGTGTTTGCGCAACAGAGAGCGGCGCATACGTGCCATATGCGGGCCAGAACAGAGAGGATGCTCTATCGCTTCACGCGCGTGGCGTAGGCTTTTCAATGAAGGCATGCCAAGGCTGAGATGAAGACAGCGTATTGGATAGCATTGGGTAGTATCGGGGCGGCAATTGTCGCATTCTATGCGCTCTCATTCCGCGCGCCGCACTCCTTTGCCCCGGCAAGCGGCAAGCGTTCGCGATGGCCGCGGCGGGCCGGTCTTGGCAT
>DAOLNV010000061.1:0-1264 GCA_035416745.1 Candidatus Hydrogenedentota bacterium
GGCCGACTTCTTTCTTGATGAACACGTCGACGAGTTCGGGATCGAAATGCTTGCCCCGCTCGGACTTAAGGTGCTCAATGGCCTGCTTGTGGGTGGCATGGCCCTCGCGGTAATGCCGGGCACTGGTCATGGCGCAATAGACGTCCAGAATCTTCATTATGCGCCCCAGTCGCGGGATATGTTCGGCTTCCATGCCTTGGGGATAACCCGTGCCATCGTAACATTCGTGGTGCGTGAGGATGGCGTTCGCCGTGTCTTTCAGCGCATCCGTCGCGGCGACCATGTCCGCCCCGAATCTGGGATGGGCCTGAAGGAGCGCCCACTCGTCATACGTGAGCATCTCCTTCTTGAAGCGGACGTCCACCGGCACCTTGAGCATTCCGATGCCGCGGAGGAGTGACGCGCGGGTCAGGGTGAGGTGCTCTTCGGGGGGCAGCTTAAGCGCGGCGGCAAACCGCGAGGCGTGTTCCTGCACGCGTTTCGACGTTCCCGGCGCCACGCCCTCCTGCGAGTCCACGACGTCGGCGATGAGGTACAGCAACTCATCGTACCGTTTTGCCAGTCCAATCGCGGCTTCGAGCACGTCCTTGGGCTCCTGCTTGGCGGTCGGCGCAATGAGCCCCACCGACGCCGGCGGAAGCGGCGAACCAGGCAGGACCTGAACGAACTGGCTCTCGGGATCCTTGTCTGCCTTGGATATCTTGCTGAAGTATTTCTCATCCCCCGTCACAATCGCGATGCGTCGCAACATGATGTTCGGTTCCTTCCCTAGGTTATGTCCCCGTCTGCAGTACGCTCATCCTACGACATGGCCGTTTGCCGAGTCCAGTCGATGAAGCTATTCCTGAGAGTCGCGCGATGTGCTCTGAAAACCTTCCGGTTTGCTCCTCCCGGAAATGCGCCGGATTTCCGATTCATGGACTGGGCCCCCAGTTCCCTGCGCGAGATGAGTGTTTCCGCATGCTCGCCTGGAGCTTTCCGCGGGGAGCCTGTGGAACGCGGCTCATTTCTCCTGGAGCGGCTTGGCGAATATGCCCAGGTGGTTTGCGCTAACTCGTTCATTTCCAGGCAGATGCTGGTGAATTGGCCGGTTGACTACTTTTGCGTCACCGTTGCCGGCATCAAACACGAGTGTGGTCGAGCCGCCGCCATCCAGGTTAAGGGCTTCGTACGCGCCCAGCGCTCTGAGCATGGCTGCGGTGTCGGAAGTAGAGGCGCCGAGGCTATAGCCGGGTTGGCGGCCATCTATGACCAGAAGGTACAG
>DAOLNV010000061.1:1364-35202 GCA_035416745.1 Candidatus Hydrogenedentota bacterium
GCATTTATGGCAACCTGGCACCCGTACTTCTTGAGAAACGTCGTGGTCTTCAAGCCGTCGGTTTCTCTGTCGTGTTCTCCATTTTGAGGGGTGACGAAGAAACGCACGTCCGGGTCTTTGAGGTCAATTCGGACAGCGTAGGCGGACAGCGGCTCGGGCGTCTCTTGGGTCAGGCTCAGGGTGTCAATGCCCTTGAAGAGCGGCTGCCAGGCATGGGTTGGCTCTTCGGCGGCCGGGACCGGACGCATCCAGACCAAAAACAGAACAACGAGCACAGCCAACGCCACAAGAGGCCCGGCCTGGCGCCGTACCAGGGAGGAGGGAGGCAGTACTGTCTGTTTTGGCTTCATTATCGCCAGACCTTCTTGCCGCCGTTTAACCACGCAGACCAAAAAACGGGCATGTTTGGGCTAAGCGCTCCTTCTACAGGGCATTGGCTCCGTCGAGACACAATCCCTGTTGCTGCGGCAGAGTTTCCCCCCGCAGTCCAATTGCTCAACGGCTATGCCCTGACACGAAACAACCGGCGATTGCCTTGAGGGAACCGTCGGTTGTTTCGGGGCGTAAGTTATTGTGTTGACGCGAGTTCAGGAGGAACTTCTTCGCCCAGTTCGTAGACCTTCACCCACATTAACCCATTGGATGGGTGAAGTTTACGCATTGCCGCTTTCGACAGGTCGATCACGCGACGCCGCACGTAGGGGCCACGGTCGTTCAGTTTGACGACGACGGACCGGCCGTTTGCAGCCACCACCAGATAATAGTGCCCAAATTCACCTTCCCGCATAGCGCACGTCAACGCGCTGTCTTGCATCCGTTCGCCCGATGCCGTCACCGCGCTGCTGCTGGCCACCGTATAGTACGAGGCCATGCCTTCGACGAAAGGTGCTGGCGGTTGTTGCGAAAGTAACATAAGCGCAACAAGCTCAAACATTTGGGAGATCTCCTCTTGCTTGTTGGCGCAATACCCCGCCTCTGAAGACATGGCTCGACACGCTGCATTAGCGGTCTTCCGCCATTCAAATTGCGTTCTCTTACTGTGGGGGGACCGGCGCGATGTTTGCCCTTGGAAATCACCGCATAGCGTGCCGGCCAATATGCGCCAACGCCTGCAAAATTCATCCTCTCAAATCGGTAGTCTACACAAACTGGCGCCTGAGCGCAACATTTTATTAGCTTCTTTTTGGGGTCTGTTTCTGGACCCCCAAAACAGCCCCCGGAGGCGCGCAGCCGTCTGAAAGGCGTCTTCGGTTCATCAGGGGGGCGTTCAGAGGGCCGTCTCGGGCACGTTCGCGAGGTACCTGCGCAGATGTTCCATGCCGGTAATTGCCGCCCGCAGTTGCTGGATATCGCCCAGAGAGGAGAACCGAAGTTCCCATTGGCGGATGTCGCCCGGCGCCAGGAACAGGGCGATTGCACTTCCCGGGGACTCGCAGGGCACGCTGGCAAATGCGCAATCGGCGCCGAATTGGCGTCTGGCTTCTTCTGCCAGTTCGCGGGCGCGCCGTGCGGCATCGTCCGCCTCGGCCGGTGCTTCGGGGACAACCATGGCGCCGGCAAACGAGGCGGCGCCCACGAGAGACATCCGCTGGGCAATTATGCCGCCCGTGTGAGTCTCGGCGATGGCAAGACGCCACTCCCGGGACTTGAGCATCGTATCGATGGCGCCTTCCAGCGTCTCTTCATCCACGCCCATGATGAGGCCCGGCAGCAGCTCGCGGACCCGCGCGTCCATTTCGTCGATAAGGGTTGTTGCCTGGTCCTTTGTATCCGCACGTGCGGCAATTCGTATTCTCACCGCCTCGGGCGATGCCAGGAGCCCAACGGTAGGATTCGCGGAATCACGGATGAGATGGCCGATGGCGCTGTCGATGGCCGACTCGCCCACGCCACAAACCTTGAGGACGCGGTAATGAACTAAACCCTTTAACGAAAAGCGCTTACGTAGAAAAGGGAGCACCTTGTCACACAGCATGGGATGGAGTTCACGGGGAACACCTGGCATGGCGATGACGATGCCGCGCGCGTCCTCGACCAGCAGCCCCGGGGCCGTGCCATGGGGGTTTTCGATGGGCGTGGCGCCTCTGGGCACCTGCGCCTGTTTCAGGTTGTTGGTCGTGGGGCGGCGTCCAATGCGCCGGAAACGGGCCTCGAGCTGTTCAACAAGGTCTTGGCGCAATTCCAGGGGGCTCGCAAAAACTTCGGCGATGCATTCCCGAGTGATGTCGTCCTCTGTGGGGCCGAGTCCGCCGGAGGTAAGCACGACGTCGGCCCGTTCAAGGGCGGCCGTGAGGGCCTGCACGATGCGCTTTGGATTATCGCCCACCGTGGTTTTCTGGTAGAGGTTTATGCCGTTTTCGGCGAGGAGGCGGCCCATGAACGCGGCGTTGGTATCGACGATCTGCCCCAGCAGCAGTTCGGTGCCAATCATTATGATTTCGGCTTGCATTGGTGTCCTTTCTGACCGGCGTGTGTTTAGAGGGTGGCAGACGCCATTAGAATAAGCTGACCCGCATGGCACTTCAATATCCTTGTTGGTGATGGTTCGGGCGCATTTGACAGACCGGGCGGAGTGTGGTACATTTTAAACGATTTGACAGCCCAGAGACGAAGTATGCCTTGTCGCGCCCGATCAGCTCCTTTTCATGTAGCATTCGCGAGAGAACGCTTTGTGTGGCGCAGGAGGCTTTTTCATCGCTCTTCGCCTGCAACGCAAGTAATTGCAGGGGGTTGTAAAGGTCCTAGCTGTCTTGTTGCGGGTGGCGGCCGTAGTAAGGGGGTGCGCGGGGCTGTGATCCGTAACATAGGAGGCGGGCCGTGTTGTTTTGTGATGTCGCTGAACCGTGAATTCGCGTAGAGCGCCCCTTCATTTATTGCTTGGCCACGTATAGCAAAGAGATTATCGGCGAGGTGTTGAGAGCCACAGACATTGTGGAGGTGGTGAGTCGCACCTTGGAACTGAAACCATCGAGCGGGGGCCGCTATCTTGCGTTGTGCCCGTTCCACCACGAGAAGACCCCGTCGTTTACGGTCAGCCGTGATAGGCAGATGTACCACTGCTTCGGCTGTGGCAAGGGTGGGGACGCGATCTCGTTCTTGCGCGAGTTCGATGGCCTCACGTTCAACGAGGCCCTGCAGCGCTTGGCCGAGGACGCTGGTATTCGCCTTCCGGTTCCCAGCTCGCGAGAGAGCGGCGAAGACAAGCACCGGGCCAGGCTGCTGGAGGTCAACGCGTTTGCGGCGCAGTTCTTTTCCGATGCGCTCCGTGACCCTCTTCGAGGGGGCAAGGGGCGGGCCTACCTGAAGACGCGGGAGCTCAGACCGGAGACCGTCGCCCGTTTCGGGCTGGGATACGCCGCGGATACATGGAGCGGGTTCACGGACGCGGCGCGTCTGAAGGGATTCGATGAGCGGCTCCTGGAGGCTTCCGGGCTGGTTCGGCGGAGCGACAAGGGTTCGTGTTACGATTTTTTCCGGGACCGCCTGATGGTGCCTATTCGGGACACTGCGGGCCGGGTGGTGGCTTTTGGAGGCCGGGATCTGGGCGGGGAATCCGCGGCGAAGTACATCAACACGCCCGAGAACGATTTGTACAAGAAAAGCCGGGTGCTGTACGGGTTGTACGAAGCCAGGGATGTCATGCGGAGGGAGAAACGGGCCATTCTCGTCGAGGGATACTTCGACCTGCTCCGCCCGTTTGACGTGGGCATCGAGAACGTCGTAGCGACCTGCGGGACCGCGCTGACCGCCGATCAGGCACGGCTTTTGCGCCGCTATGTGCCGGAAGTGGTGATTGTCTACGACGGCGACGCCGCCGGAATTCAGGCGGCGGTTCGTGGTGTTTCCATCCTTACGGCCGCGGATTTGAGCGTGCGGGCATTGGCTTTGCCGCGTGGTCAGGATCCCGATGACTTCATACGGGCCGAGGGCGCCGAGGCGTTTTCGCAGCGGATTGCATGCGCGCCCGATTTTGTGACGTTCTACGTCGACATGAGCCAGGAACGGTTGGAAACCATCGAGGGCCGAACGGCGGTCGCACGGGAACTTTTCGCCATATTGACCCATCTAGACGATGAGCTGCGCCGCGAGGAATACCTGAAACGAATGGCGCAAGCTCTGAACATAAACGAATGGACAGTACGAAACGAGTATCAGAAGACGGTCCGCCAATCCGGGTACCGATCGGTAAAGCAGGCGCAGCCGGCCGCGGATGATATTCGCAAGATCCCCATGGACGATTGTGATTTTCTTGCGGCGATCATGAACGCGGCGCCGCTGCGCACGAAGGTTGAGGACGCCATTGCGGCCCTGCCGCTTTCCAAGACTCCTTTTGTGGAAGCGCTTGCTGTAGTGCTTCGCGGCCCGCGACCCGAGACGATATACGAGTTTGAAGACGAAACGGCGCGGCAGCTGTACACGGCGGCTACGAGCCAGGCGCCGCCCGAACCCGAGAGAGCGGAAATCCTTGTCGAAAAACGATTGGCAAGGCTCAAGCGCGACGCGCTGACGGAAGAATCGGCGAAACTGCAAGAGGCCATTTTCAAGGCGGAGCGACAGAAGGATACTGACAGGGTAATGGAGTTTCTCGAGCAGAAGATGAGCATAGACAAGAGGATACAGGAGTTGGGCGCGTCGTAAACGCCTGGAGGCGAGGCCGCTTTCAGGCGGCGATACGGGATAACGATGTAGTTGGCTCAAGCATCTTGGAGTTGGATTGCACAATGCCTATCAGCAGCAAGAAAAAGAGCACACTTGACGGAAACAAGAAGCAAAAGGCCTTGGAACTCGCCAAGGAAAAGCAGGGCAAACTGACCTACGACGATCTCAACGAGGTCATGCCTGAAGGCGCCACTGCTGAGGACATCGACGAGATGATGGTCATGCTCAGCGGGATGGACATTGACATCGTCGACGAGTTCCGCGTCGACAGCGAGTCCCAGAAGAAGCAGCAGCAGCGCGAAAAGCAGCAGCGGCGTGCACAGGCCAAACGGGAGGCGGCTCAGACGCGTCTCGAACGGGCCGACGACCCCGTGCGCATGTATCTCCGCGAGATGGGCCGCGTCCCTCTATTGACAAAAGACCAGGAAGTCGCGATCGCGAAGCGCATCGAGGAAGCCGAACTCGAACTCATCGACGTGCTGCACCACACGCCGTACACGATGAAAGAAGTCAGCATGATCGCCGCGCGCATTCTAGCCGGAAAACTGGATTTCGCGCAGATCACGGATATCGAGAGCCCGAAGCACCAGAATGAGTTGATTAACCAGCTGCCCAAGCTCATGGAACTGATGGCCGAAGCCGAAAACGAAATCGAACATCACGAAAAGCGGACGCGGCGCTCGGGCCTTTCCGAACGCAGCTTGGCAAATATTCAAAAGAAAATGGCTGCCGCGCGCGATAGGCAGATCGAGGTGATCAAGGCTTTCAAGCTCAAGACGAAGGAAATGATGAAGATCGCGCGCAAGATCAAGAGCCTCAAGAGGCGCATTGCCTCAGCGCGAGACGAAATCGACCGAATTGAACGCGAAGTGGGCTTCAGCTCCGAAGAAATTCACGCGATGGCGGTGAAACTGCGCCGCACACCGTCGAGCGCGAAGAAGCTCGCCGTCGACCGCGACGTTATTTTCGACGCCGAACGCCGCCTGCTGCTGGCGCAACGCAAAGTCGGCCAGATCGAGTCCGACGCCAAGCTCGACACAGACAAAATCACCGGCTTGATCAACACCATCCGGGAAAAGGAAGAGAAAGTCTACAAGGCCAAGATGGAACTGGTCGAGGCGAACCTCCGTCTGGTCGTGAGCATTGGAAAGAAATACACCAACCGCGGGATGTCTTTCCTGGATCTCATTCAGGAGGGCAACATCGGTCTGATGAAGGCCGTCGACAAGTTCGAGTACCGCCGCGGGTACAAGTTCAGCACCTATGCCACGTGGTGGATCCGGCAGGCGATCACCAGGTCCATTGCGGATCAAGCGCGCACCATCCGCATCCCCGTGCACATGATCGAGTCGATCAACAAGCTCGTGCGCACCAGCCGGCGTCTCGTGCAAACCTACGGACGCGAACCTACCGCCGAAGAGATCGCCGAAGAAATGGAAATGTCGGCCGACAAAGTGCGCAGCATCCTCAAGATCGCCCAGGAAGCGATCAGTCTCGAAACCCCCGTAGGCGACGACGGCGACAGCAATTTCGGCGATTTCATCGAAGACAAATCGGCCGAATCCCCCGCCAACGCGACTGCGTTCGCGGTGTTCCAGGAACAGCTCTCGCAGGTGCTGGGGTCCCTGACCGAACGCGAAGAAAAAGTGCTCCGGCTGCGGTTTGGCCTCGGCGACGGGTATCCGCGGACTCTCGAGGAAGTCGGCAGCGTATTCAACGTGACCCGTGAACGCGTGCGCCAGATAGAAGCCAAAGCCCTGCGCAAGATGCGTCACCCGACCCGCGCTCGCGAACTCAAACCGTTCCTCGACTGGAGCCTGGGTCAATAACCTGCTATCCTATGGCGTTCCAGACTATCGAAGGGGCCCGTAGCTCAGTGGTTAGAGCAGGTGACTCATAATCACTTGGTCGTAGGTTCAACTCCTACCGGGCCCACCACTGAGAATAAAGGACTTACGCAAACGCGTGGGTCCTTTTTTGCCTTCTGAGAGGCTTGGGGGTGCAGTTCTGGTGCACTGGGCGAGGGTGATATCGGCACCGCACGTACCCCCGTGAGTGATGTCCACGGGCTAGTTGTGCGCTCCGGCCATTGCATAGACCGTGTTGCCTGGAGACGCGCTAACCACGGCGTGCTCAATGTTCCGTCAGGGATGGGCCAGCGGTCCGGCCGCGGTGTCTTCGCCGGACAACAACGCATAGATGTCTTTTGCCGAAAACTCGGCCCATTCGGTGTCCAGGAAATTGTCAGGGTCTGTGGCAAAGACCTCCGTCAGCCGCGCGTTGGCGTCGTCGTTTGGATGGGAATCGCCCGAATCGCCGCCGTACTCTTCGCGCAGCTGGTTGGGATGGGACGCGGCATGTTCCTCATTCGCGACCACGTCGAACAGGTCGAAGACGGCGACATTCTGTAACCCCGTCTCGGTCTCGTAATTCGGCAGCCATTCGTCTTTCAGCCAGTTGTTGAACTCGCGGGCGCGCGCGGCGATTGCGGCATCCGTATCCGCCCAGCACTCCGGCGGCGCCGTCACGGGAATGAACAGCGTGTCAGGATTCTCCGCAAAAACGTCTTCGAGCGGACGGTAGACATGGCCTTCGTATTCGTAGGTGTTTCCGGGTCCGTCCGGGTGGCGGAATACGGCGCGATAGTTCGCCAACGTCCTCCACCCGTCGAAAGGATTGCCCGGCTCCTCGCCCGCATCATCGATATGGCTGTTGGGGAAACAACTCTTGAACATGATGATTCGATTGACGCCGTCTTGGCAGCCCTCTATTTTGACATGTTCCAGATAATCGTTGAACCACAGGACCCAGTGTTGCATGTCCGTCAAGTCGCCGGGTACTTCCCCCAAAGAAGCCGGGCGGCCGGTATCTGGCGCGATTACGGTGCCATAAGTAATATCGTTACGGTCGTCGATGTACGTTTTGGCGAGCAACGCGGATTCCAGACTGTGGGCCAGCCAGTTTTCGCCGACCGAGTGATGAATGAACACCAGGCCGTTACCCTCGCCATCTCCATCTCCAGCGGGCAGAACCGTGACCGTCGCCGAGCCGCTGGAAAGACTGTGTGTGCCGGTCGCGGTGATGGTGGCAGTACCCGCGGCCACGCCCGTGACATTGCCGGCATCATCCACTGTGGCAATACCGCCGGCGCTGGGAGCCCATGTGAACGTGAGGTCCTCTCCATCGGTGGATACCGCAGTAAGGTGAACGGTCTCCTCGATCTCCAGCTCGACATGGCCCGGCGTCACAGTGACGACCGCGTACTCCTGTGAAGGGCAACCCACGAAGGCAAGACAGAACGACATCACGACCAGGATCCTACGGACAACCCGCTTAGCGCACATAGCCCCTCTCCCCTTCGGTCTTGTGGGACTCCGTGACTGGCAACCGCCCTGTGCCAAGCCCGTTCCCATTGCACAGACCCTTGCCGCGACCCGCTCTTGCCGGAACCTTGACGCCATCTTGTATTCTAGCACGGCAATTTTGGGGACACAATACTCAATTGGGGTTTCAGGCGGGTAATTTGCCACAGGTGTCAGGACACTTCATGGTCGGAATTGAGTATTGTGTCCCCAAAATTAACCATGTAAGCTTGGAGGACGCCGGATTCGTCGGAGTTGAAGAACCCCTTTGAGCCGTCCGGGGAGAGGAATGGGTGGATGTGTGAGCCTTTCTTGGTGGAATCGCTTCGGGAATCGAGGATGAACTGCCAGTTGTGCAATGGGTCGCCGGGGGCTGGGCCGAACTGGGCGGTGTAGAGCAGCCACGTGTTGCCGATGCGGGCGTCGGTTATCATCCGTTGCCCGGCGATGTCGGTGGCGAAGTGGCAGAAGGCCGGTTTGGGGAACACGCGGCTGAGGATGTTGCGCTGGCCGCCGGGGGTGGCCAGCCCGACGTGGCCGGCGAAAGGCACGGGCTCGCTCTGGATCAGTTCGCAATAGCCGGTATCGCGGACGCTGGTGCTCGTTATGGCGGAGGTGGAGGTCCCTCGCCAGCACTGGTGGCCTTGGCAGAACTCGTTGCCGTCGCGGCCCCACGGGAGGTTGCGGAAATTTGATCCGTCGTCGCGGATGATGTGGATGTCGGCCCCCTCGCCGCCCACGAGAAGGGTGCACGAGCCGTCCTTGGTGTATTCGCTGCCGTGGTTTTCTTGGACGAGGATGTCGTGTGCGGCGTCAGGGCCCGTTGAGCGGCAGTACTGCGGGTGCATGTTGAGCCAGGTGGGGCCTGTATGAACCACGCTGACGGCGGCGCGTTCGAGATCGAAGACCATGAGGCCGAAAGGCAAGCCCTCGGTCTGGCCGTCGCCGAAGAAGGCTGACAGGGCGAGGCGTTTCCCGTCGGACGAAATTGTGGAAAGAGGGTAGACCTGGCTGGGCAGGGCGGCGGCGCCGGTGGGCGGCGAATCGATGACGGTCAGGGTCTCGCGGGCGGTCCCGTCGAGCCGGACGCGTTTGAGGGTCAGCCGGCCCGTGTTTACGCCGGTCTCGTTGACGAAGTAGTACATCCATGCTCCGTCCGGAGAGACGGAGGGTGCGGTGGCGCCGGTTTCGTCCGTGAGGGGGGAGAGTGCGCCGTTGTTCTCGAGATCGCAAAGCAGATACCGGTGCTCGGGGTCCGATTTGTCGCTGCCGTGGGAATTGGCGCTGCGGTGGAGGACAAATCGCCTGGAATCGGGGGTGAAGATCTGGGCCTCCATATAGATATGGGACGAGGGTATGCCCTCTTCCGTGAGCTGGAATACCTCGGCGCCTTTGGGCGCGTCCTTGGCCAACAGGTCGGGTCTTTGTTTCATTGGGCATCCTCCGTCTTCGTCAAGTCTGAGCCACTGTAACCGCTTGGCCGCGGACAAGTCGTTTGGCCCCATGTTAGGCGTGAGGCGCAACGCAGTCAATGTGTCGATTCCGCCGGGATGCTCCGAAGGTGTGGGAGGCGCGTTCGCGGGGTGAGGTTTCACCGTGCGTCAATGTTTGTGGCGAGCACCGCGCAGTGGGGCGAGGCCTTCTTGAAGGTTTCGATGCCTTGGGGGCTCACCCGCGTGTTGATAAGCTGAACCTGCTTGAGGGAAGGTGCTTTTGCCAGGAGCATGAGGGCGTCATCCGTAATATTCGCGCCGTCGAGTTGCAGGAACGCGAGGCGTTTGCATTGGCCCAGGGCAGCCAATCCCGCTCCATTTATCGGGTTGCCAATCAGGTCGAGGCGTTCGAGTGCGTCGAGGGAAGCGAGATGGACGAGGCCCGGGCCTTCCACCCGTGCCTGGGCGAGGGCCAGCTCGGCCAGCTTGTCGAGCTGCGTCAGATGGGCGAGACCCGCATCGCCCACGTTCGACCTGGTGAGGTCGAGAACGCGCAGATGCGAGAGCTTTCCGATATACCGTAAGCTTTCGTCGGTTACGTTGGTTCCCCGAAGCACCAGCCGTTCGAGTTTTTTGAAGGAGGGGAATCCTGCAACTGCTCCGGCGTCGAATTTGTCCGCGCCCGCAAGGGTGAGTTCCCGGAGTTCGGACAACGCACACAGTCCCTGGAGACCGTTGGCGGATATCTCGGCATTATCGGCGTTAAGGGCTCGCAGGCCTGTAAGGCGGGCTATATAGGGGACGGACTGGTCTTCGATGTGTACGGCAGAGACGTCCAGAGTATGGATATCCGCCGGGTTCAAGTGGCGGAGGGCACTGAATTGTGACGGACCCACACGAACGTGCAGTTTGACAATCTGCCCTGCGTCAACGGCTACGCGCCCCTTCGCAGGTCTAAAAGGTTGCCAGTCCGCATCTTCCGGGGCGTTCCACGCGCGCAAGAACAGGTCCCCAACGATGTCGCCGAAAACCAGATTGCGCGGTCCCGGCGGCTGTTCTTGAGGCGCCTGAGCAGGCGCTGGTTTTTCAGGGGCGGGAGGTGGCGAAGGGGGGGGAGGCGGGGACGCGGCTTTCTCAGGTTTTGGATTCGGCGGCGGATTGGGTTTTTGGTCGACGGCTTTGGCAGATGCATCGACATCAAACAGGACCTTGCAGTGAGGCAACCATTCCTGCAGACGAACGATACCGGTCTTGGTGAGGCCAGTCTTGCGGACATCAATGCTTTCGAGCTGCCGCAATTCCACCAGGTACTCGACCAGCTCGTCGGTGATTTCTGACTTAGAGAGGTCGAGGTGCTTCAGCCAAGAGGCCTTTCGCAGGAGGGCCAGGTCGGCCTCGGACAGGTCTTTTGAAGCGACCAACCCGATATAGGCTCTCCTCGGGATGCCAACGTGACTCTTGGCTTCGCCAAATTCCTTCCAGTTTGTTCTCCTGCCATCAATCTCGCGGATAACAATCGTGCCTAGAGAATGGTCTTCGGGAAAATCGAATTGCCTGGGCCCGAAGGCAAGCCATAGAAGCAACGCCCCCACGCCGGTTACGATTGCGCCGATTATCAGGTTGCGCCCGGCGAAAGAGGGTTCTTGGGGCGATTCGTCCGAGCGTTTCGGCGTCTTGACCTCAGGTTCCTTCGCTATCGGGAGCGGGGGCGGCGTGATGAGCCGCTCCTCGTGGGTAAGTGGAGGCGGCGTGATGAGCCGCTCCTCGTGGGGAGGCGGAGGCGGCGTGATGACCCGCTCCTCGTGGGGAAGAGGAGGGGGCGTTGAAAAAGACGATGGGTGTTCGATGGCTGCCGGGGAACTGTAGCCGCCGGACCCGTGGCTCTTGTTTGTCGGGGAGTCGGCAAACAGGCCTGTGGGCGTCGAGGACATCCACGAAGAGCTTGTGTCGTCAACGGGGGTGTAGGCGCCGGGAGGCGAGTCCAGGCCGTTTTCGCCGTCCGCCGCGACGCCGGCCGGCAGTTCCGGAGGCGCTTCACGCGATGTGCTTTCGGGCCTGTAGGCATCTTTCCTGTTGCCTATCCGCTCGAGCAGTGTTTGGGCGCGTTCATCGTGATGTTTTTCGAGCAGTTCATGACACAACTGCCGGGCTTCCTGGTATCTTCCGACCTTGAAGAAACATTTCGTCAGGGCATAGAGCACGTGCTTGTTGTCCGGAAATTCCAGGGCAAGGTCGTCGAGGATGGCGATGGCGTCCTCGTACCGCTCGGTTCGATAGAACATGAGCGCCATGCGGTAATTATGTTCAGCCGCTCTCTCGGACACGCACCATCCTCATGGTTATCGATTACGCTCCACCTGTTCCTACCTGTACTAAGTATACTATTCGCATATATACCATACAATATAAACACACACAATATAAAAATGAGGCGTGATTGCTACCCTTGGTTAGTTCGCCGGAAGTTTCTGTCCACGGGCAAGGATGCCGAGCCCGATTCACCGAAGACCCTTGGTTTGGACGTGTGAGTGGCGACGGAACTATCAGCTCTGTACTGATTTACCCCAAAGGTCTCCTCTGCCGAAACGGAGGCGAGAGGCCAGTGCCATAACCATACCGTCAACCTGATGAGCAGGGGCGCCGGTTCTGCAACGTTCTTCATCGTGGCCAGGCACCGCACGGGCGGCCGCCGAGCCTTCTTTGGTTCACCGGTCACGCACTCTGGAAGAGCCGCCCGTTACCGGCGCCGATGTTCCGGGCATGGCCCCGCTGCTGCTGGTGCTGATGTTCACGGTCACTACCTCCGCATCCGCGGCATTGTCAGCGTTCGTGAAACTGACATGTGCTGCGTAAGATTGACTGAAGTCCGTGGCGGCGATGGTGACCTCGGTGCTGTTTTTCGCGGAAGCGTTCGGCGTGGCCGTCACGTTGGCGTTGTCTGAGGCAGCGGTCCAACTCAAGTCGCCGTCTCCCAGGTTGCTGACCGTCACCGTTGCGCTGCTCGCCATCGCATTCAAGCTCACGGAATTGGTGCTGACGGTAAGGTCCGGAGGCGTGAAACCTCCCACGTAAACCCAGACAGATGAGCGATCACTTGTATCGGCATCGTTGGTGAAGGTGACCTGTGCCACATAATCCTCGTCGAAATTGCTTGTGGCGATGGTAACCACCTTACTATTGCCTGTGAAAGTGCTTGGTATAATCGTGACGGCGGGCTTGTTGGATGTGGCGGTCCAACTCAGGGTATTCCCGCCGGCATTGCTTACCGTCAGTGTTGCACTGGGGGAGGATACATTCAATTCCACAGTGTCAGTGGTCACGATCAGATCCGGAGGCCCTGAATCCACAAGGCTTCTGGCGAGACGTAAGCCAATGTTGGAACTGAAGGTTGGTTCAGCGGCGAACCGGTTCGCTGAACGGCAGCCTTGGTACGGGATGCTGCCCCAACCGCCACCCCGGACCACACGGTAGCGGCTTCGCACGGTATCTACCCACGGGCTGCCGTCCGCGGGTGCGCGATCATAGTCCTGCAGCCAGTCGTCCTCACACCATTCCTTGACGTTCCCGCTCATGTCGTATAACCCGAACGCGTTGGGCAGCTTCAACCCTACCAGGTGCTCGTATTCCTCGCCCACGTCGTAAGTGTTGGGTCGCCACCAGCAATAAGCATTGCCAACCGTATAATCCGGGTCATCGCCCCAATAAAAGCGGGTAGCAGTTCCGGCCCGGCAGGCATATTCCCACTGCGCCTCGCTAGGCAAATGGAACCTCATGCCCGTCAAGCCATTCAGTTCTGTGATGAATGCGCGCGCGTCGTTCCAGCTCACGTTCACGGCCGGACTGTTCGGGTCATCGAGCACGTCTTCCTGCCCTGCCCAGGGGGTGGTGCCCATTACTGCCGTCCACTGGGCTTTCGTGAGCTCGAATTTCCCCAGCCAGAAGCCGTGGGTGATGACCACCTGATGCTGGGGATCCTCCCACTCGTAGCTGTCTTGCTCGTCCGGATACCGCCCCATCATGAAGTCCCCCGGCTCGATCCATAGCATCTGGAGCGGGATATTGCCCGGCAACATGACGGTTTCGTCGTCCCCGGCGCCCGTGCTTTCAACATAGACGGTGACCGCTTCGGAGTCCGCCGCGTTTTCGGCATTTGTGAAAGTGACTCGGGCCGTGTACGTCTCGCTGAAGTTGTCCGTGCTGATAGTGACCGCGTTGCTGTTTCCCGTAAACGCGCCCGGGGAGACCGTCACGGCGGCGTTGTCTGAAGTCGCGGTCCAGCTCAAGGTGCCCTCGCCCACGTTGCTTATCGTCACGGTTGCGCCCGGCGCTGCAGGGCTTATGCTCACACTATTGGCGCTGGCGTCGAGATCCGGCGTGCCGGCCTCGTCCGTCCATTGATATAACGCGTAACTGGGACCTTCGACAGGGAGTTCCCACGTGCCGGCGGCCAGAATGTCTATTTTGCCCGTCAGATAGGCGTCGAGACCGGCGATCAACTCTGCGCGGGCTGGCGGCGGCAACAGATCCATGCTGGTTTCGGCGTAGGGTTTCAGGCGGAGCAATGGCGCGGGAACGCTGTAGAAAGCCACCTCGAGTTGGGGTTGCACATATACGCGCGCGACAGCGGTGCCGTTCAGGGACCATTCCGGGCCACGGGCCACGGCGTCCAGAGACAAATCCGAGATGTTTCTCAGCGGCGGGGCGCCATCAGCAACGTACTCGCCCCCGATGGTGACCACGGAGCTCGACGAAAATCCACTATCCAGAATGAAATCGTCCTCGGCATGAACGCTCACCGCTCCCACGAACGAAATAGTGGCGGTTCCCTCGACAGGCACGGGTCCTACCATGCCGGAAAACGCAATTGTGACCGGTTCAATCAGGTCCCGGCCCGCTGTATCAATGTTCACTGCGCGAGCATCCACTCTCGCGGTGAAATCCAGCGTTAAGACCCCGGCGCCTGCAATCTTCACATATGCCAGAGAGGCGTCCTCCAGTTCGACTTGTACGTCCATCTCGGGGGCGAAATCGATGGCGCCGGTGGTTATAGACGCACTAACGCCATTTCCGTTGTGGAGCAAGGCGCCGTCCAACTCGACGCGCGTGGCATCAGACTTGGACACGGCGGCGCCGCTCTTGGCGAAATCTTGCGCCGTAAACCGAATGGGCCCGTCCAACTCAAGCGACCCCTTTATGACGGCTTCGTTCAGCGAGCAGAACTCGGTTGTGATTGGGACCGATTTGGCGCCGTTGGCCTTCGTTTGCCACGACTTGACCGTCTTGACGCGCCGGAGGTAGCCGCCGCCCTCCGTGCCGACCAGGATGTCGCCGGGCTCGACGGGCGGCACACCGTTGCCGGTGTAAATGAACGAGTAGTCGGAGCCGCTGCTCGTGTCCAGCGACAGGGTGGGAATGTCGTCGACTACGCGCACGTCTTGACTGACGATCTCGCCCGCGCCAGGCGTCACGGTGATGTCGTGCGTGACGGTTTTGTCGCCCTGAGCGGTAGTCACGGTCAAAGACACGGTATAGGCGCCGTCGTCATTGAAAACGTGACTTGGATTTTGGAAGGCGCTGTTGTTTTCGGCGCCGCTGGCCGGGTCGCCGAACGACCACGTCCAAGAAGTGATGGCGCCCAGCCCCGGCGTCGATCTATCTTCAAACTGTACGATCAACGGCGCGTTGCCCGAACTGTGGTTCATGGTAAACGCAGCGGTCGGCTCTTCCTGCGGCCCTGCGGAAACGACGAAAGATACGGGTGTGCTTGGTGCCACGCCCGTGCCCGCGAGCGGGTCCTGGCTGATGACCATGCCCTCATCAACGGAGTGGCTGGGCTCGTAGGTGATGGCGCCGACCGTGAGTCCCGCGTCGAAGATCGCGTCTTCCGCTTCCGCCCGCGTCATACCCTGCAGGTCGGGTACGGTCGGGGACGCGGCGTCTTGGGACACCACCAATGCCACGCCGCTGCCCCCGCTTACTTGTCTTCCGGCCGGGGGATTCTGGTTCATGACCTCACCCGCCGGGACAGCATCGCTGTACATCCTCGTAACGATGCCGACAATCAGGCCCGCGTCTGTGATTGCCGTTTCCGCGCCGGTGAGTGTCATGCCGACAACATTCGGGACTGTCACGCGGTCATCCCCCGGACCGTTGTTGTTGGAACCCGGACACCCGGCGAGACCAAAAGGAACCAGCACGATAGCAAGAGTGAATGTATAGAAAGGTAAGATGCTCCGGATACTCATGATACGCCCCCTCGAACAGATGCGTTTCTCTGGACGGACCCCAGACCCTCACACAGGCCTCCTGCGGTAAGTACATGTCTAATTAGTACCTTACGCTGACACGTTGGGACTGTCAACTGCCCTACGGCTGGTGTCAAAGGGGCCGGACCTTCTACGTGGCCGGATTTCACGGTCGGGATAGCGGCGCGTTGTTGCCAGGGCCCGATTCCTCGAGTAGAATGCCTGTCTTGCAGAACCATTGAGACGAATAGTTGGGCGTACACAGGCGCATGCATCTTGGTCATGCGCCATCACCGCGGGAAGGAACGCAATGAAGTACCTCTCGATCGTGACGGTTGCGGTTGTGCTTTTGGGGGCTGTTCTCGCGGGCTGCGGAGGCGGGGATACTGCGTCGCCAGGCTCGGAGAGTCCGGCAGCGGCGCAACCCGCCGCGGGCAAAGCGACGGTCGGCGTTGCGTTGCTCACGCGCACGCATCCGTTTTATCAAGATCTTGAGGCCGCGATGCTGGCGGAAGCCCAAGCGCAGGGTTTCCAGCTGCTCGTGTCGACGGGCGAATTCGACGTCGCCCGGCAGAAAGATCAAATCGCCGATTTCATCGTTCGGAAAGTCGACGCCATTATCGTGTGCCCTGCGGATTCAACGTCCATTGGCACCTCTGTGAAGGCCGCCAACGATGCTGGGATTCCCGTATTCTCGGCGGACATCAAATGTCTGGCCGCAGGCGTGGACGTAAAGTGCCACGTGGCCACGGATAATCTCGAAGGGGGCCGTCTGGCCGCACGGGCGTTGCGCGAGGCCATCGGCGGTTCCGGGCAAGTGGCTATCATCGACAATCCCGAGGTGGAGTCGGTCCTGATGCGCACCCAGGGATTTCGGGAAGAGCTGGCCAAGACTCCCGAGGTAGAGATCGTCACCGCCCTGCCGGGGGGCGGCGTGAAGGACAAGGCATTCAAGGCCGCCGAGGACATTCTTCAGGCGCACGCTGACCTCGACGGCATCTTCGGGATCAACGACGACTCGGCCCTTGGCGCCCTGGCTGCCGTCGAGAAGGCGGGTAGACAGGGCGGGGTCAAAATTGTGGGATTCGACGCCGTTCCAGAGGCCCGTCAAGCCATCAAGGCCGGGAAGATCTATGCCGACGTCATCCAGAAACCGGACCAGATTGGCCGGAAAACCATCGAGGTGATCGCCAAGTACATGGGGGGCGAAGAGATTCCGGACGAGATCCTTATCCCATGCGCCCTGTTCACGAAGGAGAGTCCCGGGCAATAGACCAGTCTACGAGGGTCGAGCCGGCCGCAACATGAAACAAGACAGTCGCGATTAGGGGGATACGGTGCCTTTATCCAAGGACACATGGTCGCGCTTCTTCTCGAACTATGGGATGTTGTTTATTCTCCTGTTGCTTTGCGCGTACTTTTCCTTTGCGACACTCAACGAAGTGTATCCAGAAGGTGTGGAAGCGGCCGAGGCCATCGCCTCGCGGCTCGAGGGCACGATGGAGGGGCCGGTAGCAGTCGCGGCGGGCGATTCGGATACCGACGCCGCCTTTGTGCAGAGACTGGCCGCCCTGCTTGAAGCCCGAAATATCGATAGCACAATAGCCTCGGGGAGTCCCCGAGACGTTCGCGCCGTCTTCGAAGAACTGCTGTCGGGAGGGCACAAGCCAACGCTCATATTCACTACGAGCGAGTCGTATGCCACGATAGCCCGCATCAAAGACAATCTTCCGGGTCTTGAGAGCGTGCCCCTTATGCCTCCGCCGAGCTACATCTGGCCGACGTTTCTAAAGACCGACAACCTGCTGAACGTTGCGAACCAGATCACGGTAATGGCGATCGTCGCCGTAGGCATGACCATGGTGATTATTACCGGGGGCATCGATCTTTCGGTGGGGAGCCTGATCGCGCTATCTACCGTCGTCACGGCGTGGCTGGTCAAGCACAAGGGGGGCGTGGACGCTTCGACCGCCGCACTGATCGCGTGTTCGCTGGGCGGCATCGCGGCCTGCGCGTGTTTCGGGTCCTTCTCGGGGCTGATGATCACCCGGTTCGACCTGCCGCCCTTTATCGCCACGCTCGCCATCATGCTCGTGGCGCGGGGGTTTGCGTACATCATCTCGGAAGGGCGGCCGATCTATGCGTTTCCCGGCCGGTTCACGTGGCTGGGCCGCGGCAGCGCCGGGTTCGGCATCCCGGCCGCCGTGGTGCTCATGCTCGTGATTTACGCGCTGGCATGGATTCTCATGAGCGGGACACGGCTCGGGAGGCACATCTACGCCGTGGGCGGCAATCCGGAATCCGCCCGGCTCTCGGGCATCCCCAACCGGCGCGTTCTCATGTTCGTCTACACGGTCACGGGCGCTCTTGCGGGCGTAGGCGGCGTCGTGATGGCCTCGCAGTTGCAGGGCGGCGCCGGGACCTATGCTCCGATGTACGAACTCTACATCGTCGCGTCGGTGGTTGTGGGCGGAACAAGTCTCTCGGGCGGTCAGGGACGCATCCCGGGGACCCTCATCGGCGCCTTCATCATTGCGGTCATCCAAAACGGCATGAACCTGACCAACGTCGAAAGCTACACCCAGAACGTTGTCCTCGGCTTTGTTATCCTTGGCGCGGTGCTGCTCGATGGACTAAAGAAGAAGGGATTCGGGATCCGCTGGCTGCGACGAGCAGGGCGTTCTTGACGAAGCGCTCCAACTTCTTTGTAGTTTCACGGGACCTATACGGCCCGTGGGGCCTATATGTGTCTCATGGGTCCCGCTGGCCCCCCTTCGGGTAGTGAGAGCCACACCCGGGCGCTGGCAGGCAGAGACCGCTCTTCGGCGAACCGAGCTCTTGCGCCGCCCTTTGGAACAGGCGGGCTCGCGTGAGTCTTTGGGCCAGCCTTTGAGTGGGTGGTCAGGACCCCTCTTTCGCGGGTACTTCGTAGGGGAGTGGCTTGCCGCCGGAGGCTTTTTCGAGGACCTCGGCGACGCTGACCGGCACGCCTCCCTGGCGCTTGCTCTCGTCAGCGGCTTCCATGAACGCGAAGATTTCAATGGTCTCCCGCGGGGAAACGGGGACTTCGCGCGTCTTGAAGAACTTGGCTATCTCCACGAGCATCGGTCCGTATCCTCCTCCGGAGCCCTGGAGCAAGACCTCTTTCGTGCCGAATATGATCACCTGGTTCGGGGCAGCCTGTTCGCGAAGGCCGCGAAGGGTTCCCACCTTGCCGCCTTCCCACACGCCCGTGACCACGTCGGTGTTGTCGGTATGGGTGCGGACGACGGTCTGTACGCCCGGGCCCATCACGGTGAACAGCGCCTCGGTAGCATGCACGCCGTACCAGAAGAGGTCGGGATGGTGTTCCTCAATGGATGCGGGGCCGTAGGAGATCGCGCCCCGGAGTTCGCCGAAATCCTTCTGCATCATCTCGACCAGGCCGGGGTAGTACCGGTATGAGGAAGAGCTCCAGCACGGCACGTTGTGTTCCTTTGAGAGCCGGAATATCTCGATGGCGTCGGCCAGCGAGCCGGCAACGGGCTTGTCAATGAACAGGGGAAGGCCCGCTTTGAATACCGGCCGCGCCTGTTCGAGGTGGGGGCGTCCGTCTACGCTCTCGAGCATGATCCCGTCCACGAGGGTGCACAATTCCTCGATGGTATCGACGATCTTCACCCCGAACTCATCGCGCAGCTGCTGCGTGTACCCTTCGACGCGGCTGTAGCTCGATTCGATGTCGCTGCTGCCGCCTTTGAACGCCGCCACGACCTTGAACCCCGGCACGTGGTCCGGCGCGTTGGGGTCGTTGAACGTCTTGGTAAACGCGATTACGTGGGACGTGTCGAGGCCAATCATGCCGATGCGGAACTCGGCGTCCTGCCCCTGCGCCGCGCCCACAAACACCACCGACGCCACCGTAACAATCACCAGCGCATAGTCGCGAAACGATCTCATGGTAGTTCTCCCTGTCTCATGCGGTTTGCCCCCAATTGTGACAAATCGATTCAGCAAAGGCAAAATACGGGCGTGCCTGCGGCACTTTGGCGCGTGGCAGGTTTTCTCTGCACGCGGGTGTGCTCCGGGGGCTATTCAATGGCGAGCATGTGGCATTACCCTCCGCGACGTGTGCAGCAACCATTGCCCATGCCGTACCCCGATGTCTGCGATGCGGGCCATGGTGGACACCCGGTGCCGTTTGCGCCTACCATAGATGCAGAAATGCTGCCAGAACGCGCGTTATCGGAGAAGGGCATATGAAGACACGTTACCGGCCGCTCCGCCGTTGGAGGAAATATCGGTTCGCGATCGCCGTGGCGCTCGTAATTCTTATTGCGGGTTCCGGGGTATGGGGAGAGACCCCGGTCATTTATTCTGACAAACCCTATCCCGTCGATTTCGAACCCCAACCGGCGGCGTATGTGCGGGTGCTGGTCTCGGCGGCCAATTCCGGAAACGAGGCGTGTATCGACGAGCTCGAAGTGTACGGCCGTGACGGCGCGCGGAACCTGGCGCTCGAGAAGGACGGCGCGAAGGCGTCCGCCTCTTCCTGCCTGCCCGGATACGCGCAGCACGCGGTTGCTCATCTCAACGACGGCCGTTACGGCAACGACTATAGCTGGATCCCCGCCACGAGCGGACCGGAGTGGGCTCAGATTGCCTTTTCAGAGCCGTGCGAGGTGGCCCGAGTTGTTATTTCGCGTGACCGTAGCCGGTCCTTCGGAGACCGGGTGCCGACGGTGTTCGAGGTACAGCTCTCGCTCGACGGTCAGACCTGGCGCAGGGTTCGCAAAATCGAGACCACGGCGGGGGAGGTAACATTGCGAGCAAGCCGGGCCGGGGCGGCGCCGGCGTTCCCGGCCCCGCCGCCCGCCCCAGCTGTCATTACGGGCGAAGCGGCGCTTGCGGCGGCTCCGAGCAGCCTGGATGTGGCCCGAGCCAACAAAGAGGGTTTCGTCAACCTGGCGCTCGGGGGCGGAGCTGAGGCGAACGCTTCGTCTTTGCTCGAGGGATACGAGCAGCACCGGATCCCGCACTTGAACGACGGCCTTGCGGGAAACGAGCACAGTTGGATCAGCGACGGCGAACCCTCCTGGGCCGAGGTCGATCTCGGGGCCGCGTACTGGATATACGAGGTGGCCCTCGGAAACGATTCGTCGGGACAATATTCGGACCGTGCGGCCACCGGTTTCCGTATCCTCACGGCGGTCGACTACGCCCCGGACAGCGATGCCCCTTCGTGGAATGCCGTCTACACGCATGACTCCGGCAAGGCAGTGCACGGGCGCACGGTGTTCCGGTTCGCGCCCGTCCGTGCGCGGTGGGTGCGAATTGCGCTCGACAAAGGTGAAAACGGCAACGCGCGCATCGACGAAATTGAGATATACGGGCGCGAGACCGCGATTACCCTGGCCGAAATCGGGCCCATCGAGGCTCAGCCAGAAAAGCCCGAAGGGCCGCAATCCCGCCCCGGCGGCGTAGACGACGATGCCCTGCGTTACGCGTTCCTCGGCGAGGAACATGCGTGGCTGAAGGCTTACGGACGTGCGGATCTCAACCCGAACCTGGTGCCGTACAATGGCCGCGTAAAGGAATACCCGCATCACGCGGGCGATGACCAGCTTCCCCTGCCGGTCATGCCGTGTCCGCCAACGATTGACGGCTCATTGAACGACGAGTGCTGGCGCTGGGCGTCGCGGGGCGAGGCGCGCGTAGCCTATCCTTACGATTGGGAGGCCGGTCCTCTGGTAACCCATGCCGTGCGTGCGGGCATCTGCGCGAATTCCTTGTACTTGGCGTTCGAGATGGACCGCGTCCTCAGCGCGCATCTCGCCGTTGTGTCGACTCTGGATTGGCAAGCCGCCGGAATCCTCGCGCTGTCTGACGATGGAACGCTCGCGTTCAACCTGTATAAGGAAGACGGCAACCGTGCTGTTCTCGCACAAACCATTGCGATTGAGGCTGCTCATGACGCGGACTATGCGGTCTTCGAGGCGGCCATACCGTTGGAGCTTCTGCCGGGCCTAAGGGACGCGGGATTGCGCGTTGGACTGGGGTTGCGCGGGAAACACACGAGCGCCCAGGGCCGGCCGGTTCATTTTCTAAGCGCGCCGCTGGCCATTGCGCAGGAAGGGCCGTGTATCGACGGGGTGTTCAAGGTGCGCGCCGCTGCTCACGGCGCGGAAGGGCCTGTGGCGCTCCGGGGCAACCTGAACGCGGAGGGCGAGACCATTCTCCAGCCCGGCGAGTCCCGCGAGTTCACGCTCGCGGCGACCGGCGGCCCGCTCGGACCGGAATGCGCGGTGTCGCTCAATGACGGGTTGAACACATACGAGCTGCACCTGTTCCGGTACGAGCCTCTGAGGCGTACGCTCGAGCTCATGCGCGAGATGACCAGCCGTCTGGCGAAAGAGGGGCTTGACGTATCCCGGGAACGCGCGGCGCTTGCGGACTTCGAAACGCAGCGGAGTCTCATGGCGGGCCAAGCCCCGGACCGCGCCCTCGAACGGGAAACGTTCTTCGCCGCCCGTGTCGTGAAACGGGAGCTGTTTCTTCGTGATCCGGATATCGCAGGGGCGGAGCGCGTGCTGTTTGTGAAACGGCAGCCTTACATGCCCTCCCACAACTACAGCGTGCTGCTGGATGCGCCGTTCCGCGGCGGCGGCGGCGTCTGCGTCTTGGATGTGCCGCGCCGGGACGGCCGGCTCGCGCCCGAAAACGCGGCCGTAACCACACTGTTCGATTCGGGGGAAGGCATTTCGCGCGACCCCATGGCCGATTTCGCGCTGAACAAGATCTATTTCGCCTACCGGCCCTCGGAGGACGGGTATTTCCACGTCATAGGCATGAATCCTGACGGAAGCGGGCTCAAACAGCTTACGGACGGTCCGTTCCACGATTTCTGGCCATGCCCGCTGCCTGACGGCGACCTGGCGATGATCTCGACCCGGTGCAAAATGCGCTACCTGTGTTGGCGGCCCCAGGCCTTTGTGCTTTTCCGCATGCGGCCGGACGGAAGCGATATTCAGCCGTTGTCGTTTGCCAATCTGAGTGAATGGGCGCCATCGGTCATGAATGATGGGCGGATTGTGTGGACCCGCTCCGAATACCAGGACAAAGGGGCTGATTTCGGGCACACACTGTGGGGCATACGCCCGGATGGCTCGAACCCCGAGTTGATCTTTGGTAATGACATCATCCAGCCCAATGGATACGCTAATGGACGCGAAGTGCCCGGCACTAACGAATTCGTGTGCACCTTGATCAGCCACTTTGGCGACTTGAACGGCCCCATCGCGTTGGTTGATACGGACAAGGGGCGGTTCAACGAAAAGGCCATCACCACCCTTACACCCGAAGTGCCGCGTCCGGGGATGTGGCCCCCCGAGGAATGCTTCCGCGATCCGGTCCCGCTCTCGCACGACTATTTCCTGTGCTCGCATGCCCCCCGCGACAGTTTCCAGTTGTTCATCATCGACCGGTACGGCAACCGCGAGGTGCTGTATGCCGATGAAGCGATCTCGTCAATGTGCCCGACCATCCTGAAACCCCGGCCGACGCCACCCGTGCTCGCGAACGTCTCGGAAACGAAGGAGGGGACGGGCGAATTCGTGCTGCAGGACGTCTATGCCGGGATTTCGCCGCCTGTCGAGCGCGGACAGGTGAAGTATATACGCGTCGTGGAAGAAGTGCGTTCCAATCTCCGCCAGTTGCCTGACGGCGCATACCAGAACGACCATGTTGAATTCATGGACTGGTATGCGACGCCGACCCACAAGGTGAGCGGCCCCTACGGCTGGCCGACGTATGTGGCCAAAGCGCCGCACGGCATCGTTCCGGTTGAAGCCGACGGGTCGGCTCATTTCAAGGCGCCGGCAGGCAGGACGTTGTATTTTCAGGCGTTGGACGAGGATTTGAATGAGCTCCAGCGGATGCGCAGCGTGGTACAGTTGCAGCCCGGCGAGAGGCGCAGTTGCATCGGCTGTCACGAGTCGCGGCAGCAGGCCCCGCGCAACGGCGCCCGCATGAAAGCCAGGGGGCCCGTCGAACTGGAGGTTGCGGAATGGGACGGCAAGCCGTTCTCGTATGAGGAAGTTGTTCAGCCTGTGCTGAACGCGAAATGTGTGCGTTGCCACGACGCCGGCCGCAAAGATGGTCTTGACCTGCGGGGCGAACTTGACGGCGACAAGGTGCCGAGATCGTTCCGTACCCTGATCGAGCGGGGGCTTGTCCATTACGCCGATATGCGCTGGAACGACGGCGGCTGCGAGAAAGCCGGACCTTTGAGCCTGGGGACCCTGAAAAGCCCACTCTGGGAGGTGCTCAACAAGGGCCATCACCACGTTGAACTCACCCGCGATGAAATGCACCGGATCAAGGCCTGGATCGATCTGAACTGCCCGTTGTGGCCGGACTACATCAACCGCGATGAGCGTCCTGCGGAGCGGGAACACATGGCGCGCACCGAGTAGCGCGTTTCGAGTGAAACCCGTAAAGGGAGGGGAGAATTCCGATGGCAGAGAGCATGGAGAAACGCTACCAGGAACGCCTCAAGCGTTACGTGACCGCCCTGCGAAACAAGAAGCCCGACCGCGTGCCGCTCCGGCCGTTTGTTGCCGAGTTCACCGCGAAATACGCCGGGTACACCTGCCAGCAGGTAACGCACGATTTCCAGCAGGCGTTCGATGCGGTGTGCAAGTGCGCCATCGATTTCGACTGGGACGCCATGGTTCCCAACATGGTGTACGTGTGGACGGGACTCAGCCAGGCCATCGGGTTGCGCTACTACGGCACGCCCGGCATCGATGTGCCCACCGACACAGGGTTTCAGTATCTCGAACCGCCCCACGGCGAGGAATTCATGCGGGCCGACGAATATGACGCTCTGATCGCCGACCCGACGGGCTTCCTGTTCAACACGTGGCTGCCGCGGGTTTCGAAGGACATCGTGAAACCCGGCGAGCCGAGCACCTTCCGCAGCAACATGGCGTTACTCAAGGGCGGCATGGCCATGTGGAACTATTTTGTGGGGTTCGGGGCTCAAGGGCAACGCATGCGGGCCGAATGCGGCATGCCCGGCGCCATCGCGGGCATTCTCAAGGCGCCCCTGGACATCCTGGGCGACAAGCTGCGCGGGTACGTCGGGCTGAGCATGGACTTGTTCGAGCGGCCTGACAAGGTCAGGGCGGCGTGCGAAGCCCTCGCGCCGCATCTCCTGAGCGTGGCGCTGGCAACCTCCGACCCCGCAAAGAATGTTCCCATTACCATCTGGATGCACCGGGGATGCGTGCCGTTCATCTCGAAGGAAAAGTTCGAGACGCTCTATTGGCCCACGCTGAAGCCCATCATCGAGGCGATCTGGGCATCCGGCCACCAGGTCTTGTTCTATGCCGAGGGCGACTGGAACGCCCATCTCGAAGCATTCGCCGAACTTCCCGCGGGAAGCATCGTTTATCACGTCGACAAGGCGGACATCTTTGAGGCACACAAGGTTCTCGGAAACCGGTTCTGCATCACGGGGGGTATTCCAAACTATCTGCTGACGTACGGCACGCCGGCCCAGGTGAAGGACCGGTGCAAGAAGGTCATTGACGAGGTGGGCGCGGACGGCGGGTATGTCATGGATGCCAGCGCCATTATTCAGAACGACGCCAAGGTCGAGAATGTGCGCGCCATGACCGAGTTTACACGCGAATACGGCGTGTACAAGGGCGGAGTATCAGAGCCCACCGACAACGCCGAGTGGAAGAAGACCTCGCCTCCCGCGTCGCCGCCGCAAGTGGGCCGGACCGTCAGGCGCCCCCCCGGCGTGTGCATTCCGTGGGAGGAGAAGCTGGCCGAACTGCCGCCCATCCAGGGCGATGCCGCGTTGGTGAAGCGAATCTGGGAAGATATCGACGCGCTGGGCTTCACCTTCATCATGCACTGTCTAGTCTCGTTTTAGAATGAGCGAAAGGCGCTCCGTCAGGAGCGGGCAGGACGCCTGTGGCTATATCGCGAATAGTACATACGCGCCGCGGCTTTCTGAAGCGTCTCGCCGCGTCCGCGCCGGTTGTCGTGTCCGCGCGGGCATGGGGCGGGGCGGGCGCCGTGCGTCCGGGCAACCGCATCACGCTCGGGTTCATCGGCACGGGCAGCCAGGGCGTCGAGGCCAACCTCGCCATGTTCATTCAGCAGGCGGACGCCCAGGTCGTGGCCCTGTGCGATGTGGATTCCCAGCGGCTCAGAGGCGCCGAGGAGACTACGAACCGCTATTACGCAAAAACCACGCGGTCGGGGGCGTATTCAGGCTGCCTCACGACTACGGACTGGCGGGAGATCGTTGCGCGCGACGACATCGACGCCGTCGTGGTATCGACTCCCGACCATTGGCACGTGATTCCCTCGGTGGCGGCCGCGAAGGCCGGCAAGGACGTCTTTTGTGAGAAACCGCTGACGCTTACCGTCCGCGAGGGCCGGGTGCTGAGCGATACGATGAAACGGTACGGCCGGGTCTTCCAGACCGCCAGCGAGAACCGCTCCAAATCCAATTTCCTCCTGGCCTGCGAATTGGTTCGTAACGGGCGCATCGGCAAGCTTCTCAAGATCACCACGGAACTTCCCAAGGGTCACAGCGTCCAGGGGGGATACGGTGCCAATCCTCCCGCGGAACCCGTGCCGGAGGGATTCGATTTCGACATGTGGCTGGGTCCCGCGCCGGAAGCCTACTACACGCCGGCGCGGTGCCACTGGAACTTCCGCTGGATCCTCGACTACTCGGGCGGCAATCTCACCGATTGGGGCGCTCACATCAACGATATCGCCCAATGGGCGAATGATTCCGAGCACACTGGTCCCGTAAGCGTCGAAGGGCACGGCGTGTTTCCGCATGGCATGCTCTATAACGCCCCGACCCACTGGGAAATCACCTATGAATACGCCAACGGCGTCATTCTGGTGTGCAGGAGCGGCACGCCGGGCATCCGGTTCGAGGGCGCCGAGGGATGGCTCTGTTGCGGTTGGGACACCATTGAGGCCAGTTCGCCCCGGCTGCTGCAGGAACCCATCGGCCCGAACGAGATCCGGCTGCGGACATGTCCCCAGCGCGAGCAGCGGGATTTTCTGGACTGCGTAAAGACCCGCGAGGACACGTATGCGCCGGCGGAAACCGGGCACCGCTCGATTACCATCAGTCACATCGGGCTTATCGCGATGACCCTCGGCAGAAAGTTGCGGTGGGACCCGGACCGGGAGCGGTTCGTGAACGACGTCCAGGCCAACTTGATGCTGGACCGGCCGAAGCGGGCGCCCTGGACCATTGGATAGTTGGTGCATCGCGGCGCAAGCCGCCCAAGCGAGGTATGCAGCCATGGGAGATCGAGGATTCGTGACAGCAATCGGGATTATGGCCGTTCTTCTTGTGACGGCGTGGAGCGACGCGTCAGGCGCGGGTGAAGCGGCTCCCGAAGGAGCGCGCGGGCTCATTGGCACGGACTTCTCGGCGTGGGCTGGCGACACGGGGGAGTGGTTTGCCGCAAGAGATGCCGTGCTTGATCCCGCCGACGCCAAGAAGCTGACGGGGGTGCCGGGCGCCGGCATCGTCTTGAACGGTCCTACGGGCAACACGAAGCACCTGGTCAGCAAGGAAGAATTTGGGGATGTGCGGGCGCACATCGAGTTTGTAGTGCCGCGCGAGTCGAACTCGGGCGTCTATTTTCAAGGGCGGTACGAGATCCAGGTGCTCGACAGCTGGGGCGTCGCGGAGCCGCAGTACTCCGATTGCGGCGGCATCTACCAGCGCTGGGACGAAAGCCGCGAACCCAAAGGTTATGAAGGGGTTCCGCCTCGCGTGAACGCTGCCAGCCCGCCAGGCGTGTGGCAGCGGTTCGATGTCATCTTCCGCGCGCCCCGGTTTGATGCTGGCGGCAACAAGATTGCCAACGCGCGGTTCGAGCGTGTTATCCATAATGGCCAAGTCGTTCACGATGCCCAAGAGGTTAGCGGGCCGACGCGCGCCAGTCTTTACGGCGACGAAAAGGCACTTGGCCCCTTGATGCTGCAAGGCGATCACGGCCCCGTGGGCTACCGCAACGTGTGGATGCTGCCGTTCGGCGGAAAGGAGGTCCGCATGTTTCCGTTCTTCGCGATGGACACTGGCACCAAGGACGCGGAACGCGATACTCCCGAGAAACAGGCCGCCATGCTCGAACAGCTGGGCTACGACGGGAAAGACGTTTCCGGCGTAGCCGGTGTTGAAGAAATGCTGCGCGCGCTGGACGCTCACGGCTTGCGGCTGTTCGGCGTTTATGAAAGCGTCAGCATCGACCCCGGCGAATTCGACGCTGCGGCCTGGGAACCCGCGATGAGATTGCTCGAGGGGCGCGAAACCGTCCTCTGGACCCCCCTGTTGAGCAAGAAATACGGTGTATCGTCCACCGACGGCGATGCGGATGCGGTAAAAGCCGTTCAGTCGCTTGCGGACACGGCGGCGAAGTACGGGCTCCGTATCGCCATTTATCCTCACACGGGTTTCTGGGTCGAACGCGTAGAAGATGCGGTGCGTGTTGCCGAGAAGGCCCAGCGTCCCAACGTTGGCGCGACCTTTAACCTATGCCATTGGCTTATGGTCGATGGGAAAGATTTGCGCCAGCGTCTCGAGGCTGCTGGGCCGTACCTGTTCATGGTCACCATCAACGGGGCTGACCCGGGGAATAGCTGGAACGAGCTGATCCAGACCCTCGACCGGGGTTCGGTCGATGTGGGCCAAGTGCTTGATATTCTTCAGGAAACGGGCTATCAGGGGCCGATTGGTCTTCAAGGGTACGGCATCGGCGGCGACGTGCGCGAAAGCCTGACCCGCTCGATGGGCGCGTGGCGGAAACTGTGCGGGATTGAGGGATAGGGCCTGACGCAGTGCCCCAGGAGGAAGTCCAGGAATTAGGGGCCTGTAAGCGGGTGTTCGCGCAAGAGAGCCCCTGATTTGGGGCGAAGTGAACACGCGGAGGCTGGCGCAATATTCCGCAGACGGGGTATTTCCCGCTGCCCACGCTCTTTTGCCATACTATTGCCAGCCGAGGCCAAATGATCCCTATGACCTTACAGCGAAAGACTCTTATCATTATCGGCGTCACACTGGTATGCCTTCTGGCAGGGCTGTACCTGGTGTCCCGGTATGTCTTGTTGCGCGGATTCGACGATTATGAGATGACCCGTGCCCGCCGCGAGACCGAGATGATCCGCCGCGCCTATCTGTCGCGGCTCCAGCAACTGGACGTACATCTTCAACAACTGTCCGCGTGGGATGCCATGGCCGCCTATGTGCAACATCCGGATACGGACTTCGAGGAATCCAACTTTGTTGACAGCGCGTTTGAGTCTCTGGGCCTGAACGTCATTCTTGTGCTGGATCCCGAAGGGAACGTTGTCTTTGCCCGCGGATACGACATGCTCGAACGCCGGACCCAACCCGTTTCTCAGGCTTTTCTTCGTGCCGTTGGATCGACTCCCGAGTTGCGCGGGCACACTTCCCCGGAATCGGCGCATTCGGGACTTGTCGATTTGCCCGAGGACCCGATGCTGGTTGTTTCGCGCCCTATTGTGTCCAGCGATTTCGAAGGCCCTGTTCGCGGCACTCTGATTCTCGGCCGCTATGCTGACGGCAGTCTTGCCGCGCAAAGCGGCGAGTTTCTCGAGCGCAAAGTCACGGCATTGGACTGGGAGGCCACCCCTCCACCCCTTCGAGCGCAACTGGAGGAGCCAGGCGGCATCTGCGCCCAAGCGCTGGATGACCTTGTGATGGCGGCGTACGCCCGTATCGAAGACATGAAGGGCGCCCCGGTGCTGACGCTGTATGCCGAATTGCCGCGCGATATCCACGTCGCAAAGGTCATCACGGGCCAGACGCTCCTTTTATCGTTGCTCATCACAAGCATTGTTTTTGGGACGGTGGTCATTGTTCTGCTCCGGTATTCCGTTCTTTCCCGTGTTGCTTCGCTGGAAAACGAGGTCCGCGGAATTGCCGGTTCCGGGGACGCTCGCCGCCGCGTAGTCCTGCGCGGCAACGACGAACTCGCCCGCCTGGCCGAATCGGTTAACAGCATGCTGGAAGCTCTCGAAGCTTCACGGGAAGCGCTGCGTTATAGCGAAGAGACTTCCCGCGCGCTGATGAATGCCACCCTGGATTCCGCCTTCCTTGTGAAACGCGACGGCAGGATTGTTGATGTGAACGACGCCGGAGCGCGCAGATTGGGTATGAACCGTGAGGAGATCACCGGAGCGAATTTCCAGGACTTGTTCCAGCCGGCCTTGGCCGATTCGCGCATGGCCAGAATACAGGAGGCATTCGAGTCGAGGCATCCCGTGCGCTTCGAAGACCGGCGCGGCGACGTGTTCTTCGATGTGACGCTCTATCCTGTCGAGAGCGGGGACGGCCAGACCGAGCAGTTGGCGCTGTTTGCGCACGACATTTCGGAAATCAGGCAGGCGGAACAAGCGCTGCGCGAAAGCCGCGCCCGGTACAAGCAGCTGGTCCAGGGTGTGAACAGCGTCGTTCTGCGGTGGGACCCGCAAGGCCGAATCACGTTCATGAACGAATACGGGCAGGGCTTTTTCGGCTGGCCGTGGGAAGAACTCGTTGGACATTCCGTCGTGGGCACGATCGTGCCGGAAACGGATGCCGCCGGCAAAGATCTGCGGTCCATGGTGGCCGACGTTTTGCGTAATCCGGAGAAGTACGTTACGCAGGAAAACGAGAACATCAAGAAGAACGGTGAACGGGTCTGGATGTCATGGAGCAACCGGCCAATCTTTGATGACGATGGCAACCTTGTGGAGATTCTGTCCATCGGCAACGATATTTCGCGCCGCCGGCGCGCCGAGCAATCCCTTCTTCGCCGGGTCCAGATGGAAGAATTGGTTGCGGCGGCATCTTCGCGTTTCTTGCGCGTTACCAGCACCGGCCTGAGAGATACGGTGGACGAAGTGTTGGGGTCCATGGCGCAATTTGTAGGCGCGGACCGGGCCTACATCTACGTGATGACCGAGGGCAAGACCAGGCTGGACATGATTCATGAATGGTGTGCGCCCGGGATCGCCTCGTTTGAGATGGAGAATACCGCTCTGGACCCCGGCGTTTTCCCTTGGTTTGCTCACACGATTGTCTCCGAGGGCGCGGTAAACGTGCAGGAAGTCGGGGCGCTGCCGGAAGCCGCCGCGCGCGAAAAGGAGGCGTTGCTTTCCCACGGCGTCCAGAGCCTTCTCGATGTACCCATGCTTTGGCACGGCGAAATCTTCGGTTTGCTGGGGTTCAGTTCCATATCGCGAAAGGTGGCGTGGGCCCAGGATGATATCCGCCTCCTCAAGGTGGTGGGCGGAATCCTCGTTGCCGCGTTTCGGCGTGCGCGCGCCGAAGACGCCGTCCTGCTGCAGAACCGCCGTCTCGAGACGCTGCTGCAACTGCAGGAGATGACCGACCCTTCGCCGCGGGTAATGAGCTCCGTCGTGCTGCGAAGCGCCGTCGAAGTGACACGAAGCGCGTTCGGGGTCATGGGGCGCTTCGAGCCAGCGACCGGCGCGTTTGTGCTCGAACAAAGCGCCTCCCAGGAAAAACTCGAAAACGAGATGCCTTGGGCGCGCATCGAACCCGCTCTCGCCGACGAGGGTCTGTGGGAGACTTTGCAGCGCACGCGCAAGCCCGTGACGCTGCAAGGCGAAACGCTTCCGGCAGCGTGCCGGGATGTCTTCGTGCGGTTTCTGGCCGTGCCCATCATCGAGGGCGACCTGGTGGTGTCCGTAGCCGCCGTCGCCAACAAAGCGTTCGACTACGAAGACACGGACGTGAGCCAGTTTCAATTGCTTATGACCAGCGCCTGGAATCAGATCAAGCGCAACGAAGACAGCGCCTGGATCCAGCGCGAGGTCGACGAAATCGCCAATATTCAGCGCGCCCTCCTGCCCCATTCCATGCCGACCGTGCGCGGGATGCGCGTGCGCGCCTTTTCGTCGACGTTCGACCGCGCGGGCGGCGATTACTACGACGTGCTTCCCGTTGGAGCAGCCCCTGGCGCCGACCTGAAGAAACATTCCCGCTGGCTTGTGCTCATTGCCGACGTGTCCGGCCATGGCCCCTCTTCCGCTGTTATCGTGACCATGCTTTCGACCTTGCTGCGGGTCCGCTGCGGAGAAGATTCCAAGCCCGCGAGAATCTTCAACTATCTCAATGAATATCTCATGGCGCACACGGTGAGGCAGACTTTCGTGACGGGGTTCCTCGCCATGATCGACCTCGACGCGCGCACCGTGGTTTATTGCAATGCGGGCCATAATCCCCCCCTTATTCGAACGCCGGACGGCACGGTCGCCGAACTCGAGCATACGGGCGACATCCCGTTGAGCGTCCTGGGGGACTGGACCTACTCCGAACGGACGCTCACGATCGAGACCGGCTCGACCCTGTGGTTGTACACGGACGGCGTAGTGGAAACGTTGTCTCCGAGCGGCGAGGCGTTTGGTGAGAAGCGTTTGCGCGACGCCATCGGCCATCTCGAAGGGGAATCCTCGCGAGCTGTGGCGGAACTGGTTGGCATGCTTCGCGCGCACGAAGCCGGGCGGCGCCCGAACGACGATCAGGTGATTATGCTTGTTGAATTCACGTAGGCCCGGGCGGCTTTGCTACCGGGCCACGCTGCGGCCCTCTTCACGATACTTGTCCATCAACTTGGACAGGTGCGCCACGATTTCCGGGTTCGATTCATACAGGTTGGTGGTTTCGCCGATGTCCTCGGCGAGATTGAAGAGTTCTCCGGGTATCTGGCGGGGGTTTCGGGGTTCGCCGCCGCCGTACCGGCGGCTCAAGTTTCCCTCGCCGTCGCCGAAGATGAGTTTCCAGTCGCCCTGCCGTATCGACAAATGCGCCACGAGGGCCTCGCGGATCCCGCCCTCGCAGGGTTCGCCCAGCATGGCCGGCAACACGTTGTAGCTGTCCTCGCCCGCGTTCTGCGGGAGTTCTGTTCCGACAATGGCCGCGAACGTCGCCAACATGTCCGTGAAGCAGATGAGCTCGTTTGAGACGCTGCCTTGTGGGATGATGTTCGGCCACCGCGCGACAAAAGGCATGCGATGCCCGCCTTCGTATGAATCCGATTTCATTCCGCGAAGCAGGCCGGTGGAACGGTGCCCGTAGCGGGCTACGTCGGCCGCAAACCAAACGGGGCCGTTGTCGCTGGTGAAGATGACGAGGGTGTTCTCTTCCAGCTCCAATTCTTCTAGCGTTTTCAAGACCGTCTCAACCGCGGAATCCACTTGTGCGACGAAATCTCCATAATCGCCGCAACCGCTCATGCCCTTGAATGAGCCGGTGGGCAGCCAGGGCGTATGCGGCGCCGCCAGCGCGAAATAGACAAAGAAGGGGGCATTTCCTTGTTGTGCGCGGTGTTCCCGGATGAAGCCCGTCACCTTCTCCGTAAACAAGGGCAGTACATCTTCGTGTTTGAAGCCGGGCGCAATACCGCCTTCGCGCCAGAACGCCCCCTGAACCGGGGTCACGTTCGGACTGCTGCTTGCCTGAATGTGTTCCGCCGGAGCCGCCACGCACCGGTCATTCTCGATATAGTAGTAAGGGGGGATGTCGAGCGATGCGTGCATGCCGAAGAAGTAGTCGAAACCGTGGTCGATGGGACCGCCCCGCATAGGCTTGCTGAAATCGAGCTTTTCGGCCTCGCCCTCCAATCCGAGGTGCCATTTGCCGATGCACGCAGTGTGGTATCCATTTTGTTTCAACAGCGAGGCAATGGTCATCCGGCCGTTCTCGATGATGCTGTGCGTTACATCGAGCGTGGTACGGAACGGGTACCGGCCGGTTAGCAGCCCGTACCGCGACGGCACGCACCAGGCCCCCGGCGCATGAGCGTCCGTGAACCGGACCCCTTCCCGGGCAAGACGGTCGATGGCGGGAGTCGGGGTCTTCGAATGGGGGTTGAAGCATCCGGGATCGCCGTATCCCATGTCATCGGCCATGATGAATACGATGTTCGGGCGGCGAGGCACGCGCGTGCTCGAGCCCGCCGCGCGGCTGCGGGCGCAGCCGCCGCTGACGAAGGCGGCCGAAAGCAGGACGGAGGTCTTCAGAAAGCTGCGGCGGTTCAATGTATCCATGTCCGAATCCCCCTCTCATGCGGCCTCA
>DAOLNV010000062.1:0-28076 GCA_035416745.1 Candidatus Hydrogenedentota bacterium
CGAAAAAGAATGAGATAGGAAGCATCATTGTGGCTTGCGCGGTGGCGCTTCATCGAGAGACGGGTCCCGGGCTCTTGGACACAGTGTACGAAGCGGTTCTTGCACGCGATTTGGAGGCCCGGGGTCTGCGCGCGGCACGGCAAATTCTCATCCCCATCGAGCTTCGCGGGCTCCGGTTCGACGAAGGGTTTCGTGCAGACCCCATCGTGGAGGATAACCGTTCTTGTGGAACTCAAATCCGCGGAGGAGGTCACAAACGCGCACCGTAAGCAGGTGCTGGCCTATCTGCGGTTGACGGGTATCAGACTCGGCCATCTACTCAACTTCGGCAAGGCGTTGATGAGGGACGGCATTTCCCGCATCATAAACGGAGACATTGAGCAGATTTCGCTTCGGCGGGTGCTCCCTATCCTCCGCGTCCTTTGTGCCTCTGTGTGAGTTTCCCCAATCGTCGTGTTATCCGATTTGGGTGGGCGCGCGTCTCGGTTTTTCGAGGGCGGGGCTCTCTTTACGCCACGATCCGGGTAATCGCTACGACGTCTCGCAGCGAGAATGGGACCTGCGGGACCGATGGGACCCGTATTATGTCGTACGGGTGCGTTCGTCCGGTGGGTCTTATGCCGGCACTGAGAACCCCGGCGAAACCCGGTAGGGCAAGACGCTGTCCCCGACAGGACCTTTTCTCTCCTCGCACTCCGGGTCCGCGGTGGAAACCCGGAGCGGCTTTGGGTATTGTAAGGGACGTCTGTCGAAGAACAGTGGCGGACCGCTTCACCTGCGGGAAAACGGGGAGACGTATTATGCGCGCGCGAACAGTGTGTGTATTCATCTGGGTAATGGTTGTGCTCTTGGGGGCAGGCTGCAACCCCGAGGGGGGGAAGCAGCGGCCCGAGCGCCCAGCGCCGCCCTCGGCGCCCGGGCACGACTCCGCCGCGGTCCCGCAACCCGCTGACCAGCCGCCTCCCGAGGCGCCTGCTTCGGAGGAACCCGCTGTGGACATGGCTGTCGCGGAGGCGCTTTTCGTAAGCGCCTGCACGACTTGCCACAAGACCGACAAGGTTGAGAGCTACCCGAAGGAGGAACTCAAGGCGCAGCCGTGGGCCGCGGTGGTCAAGCGGATGGTTGAAGAGAAGGGGGCGAAGGTTTCGCCCGAGGACCACAAGACCATCGTTGCTTATCTGGAGGCGAAGTACGGAAAATGACCGGGAGCACCGCATAACCTTCCCATGATGGTGTTTTTTTCGACGTGTCAGGCCCTTGCGCTCGTGTTGAGCGCGGCCGCAGGGGCATTGCCGGGTGAAGAGGCCTATCTCGAGGCCCGTCATTTTGAACGCCTGGCCAAATACGGCGAGGCGCTGACGGCGCACCAGGAGTGCCTCAAGGCGGGAGGTGCGCTGGCGCCTTATGCGCTGATGGGCGTTGCGCGCTGTAGGTCGCGCGGCGGCGAGCGCGCCGAGGCAATCGAGGACTACCAGGCGTTGCTCGAGGCGTATCCGCGGGGCCCGTGGGTGGGCATGGCTCTGGCCGAGATGGCGGAATCCCTGCGTCTCGAAAGACGTTTCGAAGAAGCCTCCAACGCGTATGTTCGGATTCTTGCCCAGCCCATGCCGCCGTCGTGGCAGGACCGCTACCGCTGGCTGGGGGTCCAGTGCTTCGCCGAACTTCCCGCGGCCAGGGACAAGGCGTTTCCGTTCTGCCGGACCTTGTGCGCGGAGGCCGTTTCTTCGCGGACGCGGCTCGACGCGGCGAAGGTGTTGGCGGAATCGCCGGAGCTGGCGGACCGGTTCGAGGCGGCATACGCCATGGTGAAATCGGGCGCATACACGGACGCCTCGAAGCTGCTTCCTCAACCGAATGGGGGGGAGGCCGGCGATGCGGGCTGGGCCTATCTCCGGGGGCGCGTCCTCATCGGGCTTAAGGAGGCCAAGCAGGGCCGGGCGCTCCTCGATACTCTCGCGCGGACGCAGCCGGACACCCAATGGGCGCGTTTGTCGCTGATGCATCTCGCGCGCAGCCTGCTGGCGGGCGGAGACCGCGAAGCCGCCAATACCGTTCTTGAAACCCTGTTGACGGCGTATCCGGATTCCGAGGAAGCGGCGGAAGCGCTGTGGCGGTTTGCCGAGGCGAGCCGGAGCCGCGAGGAAGAAGCTGCACGGTATTATTCGTGGTTGGCGGACCGTTTTCCGAAAGACGCACGCGCGGACGACGCCCTGCTTCTGGCAGGAAAGCTCTACAGCGATATCGGCAGGAACGCCGAGGCTATCGCGAGCTACGGGCGGCTTCTCGAAGGGTATCCCGGCAGCCGGTTTGCCGCTGATGCCGCTTATCTCCGCGGGGACTTGCGCGAGCGGGCCCGCGACAAAAAGGGCGCGGCCGCGGACTACGAACTGGCGGCCCAAGGCGACCTGGGCAACTTTTACGTGCATAGAGCGCTTGAGCGGTTGCATGAGATGGGCCACGACAATCCCGTGAAGGCGGGACCCTCCCTGCGCGTTTGCGGGCGCGATTCGTTCGTGCGGCCGTTCGCCCATGATGATAAGACCGCGCCCGGGAAGCCGGGTAGCGAAGACGCCGGGCTGGCACGCATCATGTTCTTTGGGTCACATGGACTTGAGGAGGGAGAGTGGGAAGCGGTGGTGCTTGCGAGCGCGGACCCCGAACCTCCGGAAGCGGTGTATGAGACAGTCGCCGCCGCCGGAATGCCCGGCATCGCGTTTTGGCTGATCGGGTTGCGCAAATCGGAGGCCGAACGGGACCTCTATGCTCCGCGCTGGCGGCGGGTCCAGTTTCCCTGCGCTTATTGGGAGGATGTGAACGCGCTCGCCGTCGAGACCGGCCTCGATCCCTTTCTCATTCTGGCGGTCGGACGTCAGGAGAGTTTTTTCCGGGCGAACGCCGTTTCCGGAGCGGGGGCAACAGGAGTCATGCAACTGATGCCCGGAACCGCGCAGTGGCTCGAAACGGTAGAACCGGCGGTTTCACGCGACCACGCCGAGCATTTGATGTATCCCGCCAATTCACTGCGGCTGGGCGCATATTACCTGGTGCGGATGCTCGAGCGCTCGAACGGCAATGTGATGTACGCGTTGGCCTCGTACAACGCCGGACCCGGAAACGTGTCCAAATGGCTCAAACAGCATCCGAACACGCCGCCGGAAGTGTTCTTGGAGGTTATCCCGTTCGTCGAAACTCGTCACTTTGTAAAAAGAGTTCTCGGCAATTACGGAGCGTATCATTCGCTGTATTCAGCCGGAAATAATGCGGAATTGCCTAAGTAGCCCCTCGTGGAGGACAGATTGACGGGCGCGCCGCTCCCATTATTTGTTTACAGATTTGGAGAATCCTGCAGCGATACGAAAAGAGCCAGTACTGTTTAACCGTATGAATTTGCTTCAATTGCGCCAACTTGTTTGTTGACAGGCCTCTAAGAGTATGCTATAAACTAAATTGCGTGTTGGGCAGGTAACAGCGTGCGTCTTGCCAATTTGATGGGAGACGCCGAAGGCGCGGGGACGTAAGAGACGGCGCCGGTGACGCTGGCGGGTAGGTAAACCTGCCTTCGGTACCTGCAGGTGCGGTGGGCCGCGGCGCAGGAGTTGATAAGGAGCTGTGCAGAAGGTAGTGCCCACAGAGGGGAAACCGGTCAGCGTTCCGGTGGCGTTCCCGAGCGCGCCTGTGCGTGCAATGTTCGCTTTTTTGGCAAGAAATGTGTATGCTCCTGGGATGGGTGCGATCCGGGGGCTTTTTTAATGTCCGGCGGAGGAACTTCACGGTGAGTATGACACTGCCACTTACGAAAGTCAGGCTGGTAGCCGCGCTGTTGCTTGTTGCGATAATCGCGCCGCTGGCCGATGCGCAGGGCGTAGATTTCATCTCGGACCGCCGGCGCGCGGAACGGGGCCGGGTCATAACGTTCTACGACCTGTCGGATGTCGATAGCCCTGTATCATGGGAATGGAATTTCGGGGACGGGGAGCCCCTGGGACCTCTGCCCACCGCCGACCCGGTGACCCATGCTTACACCAATCTCGGAACGTACGACGTGACCTTGACCGTAGGCGGCGCGGGCTATTTCACGCAAACCAAGCCGGACTACATCGAGGTGGTCAACACGCCGTTCGTGGATTTCATCTACGCGATCCCGGAAGACATCGGCGACGTGCTGGGCATTGAGTTGCCGGCGGTCCTTCCGGAAGGGGCCTACGTGTTCGTGGACACCAGCGTGGGCGGATATGGCAAGGACCCCGCCGTGGCCTGGAGCTGGAACTTTGGCGACGGCACGCCTCTCCAGGGCGGCCCGATTGTTGCGCACGTGTTCGAGACGGAGGCCCAGACCGCGGTCTTTACCGTTACGTTAACTGTCACATGGTCGGACAGCACGACAATGAGCTTTTCGCGCGTGCTCACCATCACGCAGCCGGGCACCGAGGAACAGCGCAACGCGGCGAGCTTCATTCTGCGCGATACGATTACCGGTGACGAAACGGAGGAGAGTCGCCACCAGCAGGCGCTGCTGCCGTTGCACGACTGGATGCCCGTGTTCAGTTTCGAGATGATCAGCGCCAAGCCGCCGGAAAGCAAGAGCCTCGGCGGCGCCACGCCCAAAGGATCGCTTCCCGACCTGACAAACGACCGCGTGCTGAGTGCCAGCAGACCGCTGACCTTCACCATCAGCCCGGACACGGATGATAACAACGGGCCGGTCTTGGTCCAGTCGGATATCCTTGAGTTCGGGTTCTTCAAGGAGAAACCGATCCCCGCGGGCGGCACGCACAATTTACTGGAAGAAGATGAACAGCTTGTGTTGCGCTTTTTGGCGGACGGAACGGTCGTAGACAACGTGACCGGCGTTCCATACGATCCCCGCGAAGGGCCGACCTACCCCGCCGCCAGCCCCAATGCGCGCGTCGCGTTCGTCGGCGGGGACCGCCTTGGTCTCAGATACCGGGTTTGGAGTGAGGGGGGCACTCTCCCGGGCAATGTCATCGACGCGTATCCGCAATTCCGCAGCGAACTGTATGACGATGATTCGGGCGACTCGTGGATACTTTGCGTGCGGACCAGCGCCACGTGGGTCACCATGCAGGAGTTGAGTTTTTACGTCGACGACTACCTGATGGTTGACGGGTTTGGCGAAGCTCCGGTTAACGACCAGGGGGAGTTGGTTGACGATTATGACCCGGCCCACGAGGACCTGCCGTTCGATTCCGAGTCGACGTACCTGTCGCAATTCAGAGTGGAAGACGCCACCAGCGGCCTTTTCGATACGTTCCGGGGTTCGGGGGACGGCAACGCCTGGTACTGGCCGCACCGGATGTATACGCCGATACAGGAGTACGTGCGCCCCCGATGGGACGTTCCCGGCGGCGCGTTCGATAACGCGTTTGATTTTGTGACCGGCGAATGGCTCGATTTGCGCAAACTTCATGCGCTCGAGGGCTGGATTCAGATGGTGGCGATCGACGCGCACGCGGGGAATCCGCCCGCCACGTCTGACAGCCGCACCGGTCACGGGGGCTGGTCGGATACCGGTGAGTTCGTGGCGTTCAAAGAGATCAACCTTATCGTGAGCGATGTCCGCGGCGATCCGTACGATCCGCAGGGCGTGAACCGGCTCAATCCCATCGAGGAATTCGACGATTTCACATACAACGCGCTGATCGAAGGAGGGGAGATTGTCACCAATCTGGCGGTGGCCGACGACTTCTCCTTCAACGGCCTGTGGGTCTTCGCCGATAGCAACAACAATGGCATCTTCGACCCGCCCGTGCCGGAAACGGATGGTCAAGGGGTCTCGTTCGTCGATTATCCCATGTTGTCCAATAGTTATGTGCTCGTCGCCGATACGGAATCAGGCGGCGGCGAGGCGAAGTCGGGCGGCAAGATCCGCTATCGGTACACCACGGGCCCCAAGGGCGATGGCAAAGCCAGCGGCGACTTCAACTTCTATCCGCCGGAGTGGGAGTACATCCCGTTCCCGCCGGGTGGCGGCTCGCCGTGGTGGAAAGTGCGCCTGGTTATGGGCGGCGGCTCGCGCGAGGGCCCGGACCTCGGGTTTCTCGAGGCGATACCCGATTATCCGGACCCCGGCACCCATGACACACGGTATGACTATTTCGTGGTGGCCAAGCCGGACAGCGGCTATTTTGACCTCTCCAATATGCCTCCCGACGGCGTCGGCATGACGTTGGGAAGAGACTATCGCGTGTTTATCGAGCCCCGGCGCTTCAATCCCTTGCTTCTCGATAGTTTTGCCGGCGGCAGCGGAAGCTGGGACGGCGGCATGTATTTTGACGCCATGCAGACGCCGTGGGGGTACCGTGATGATTCCCCGTCGGTGCATTACGCGTACAATATCTGGCAAAACGAGCCGCTTTTGCTCGAACACGAGCCATGGTGGCACGAGCGGACCTCGGACCGCACAACCGCGAAGCCTGTGCGCGTGGGATTCGATGTCCATTGCCTGGCACTGACGTATGAGAGCAACAGCAAGTATGCCACGCTCACGGACATGAACTATGTCTGGGATCCTATCTATGAGGGTCTTGTGTGGCAGCAGTGGCTGGATCCCTTTGGCCTGAACGATGGGCGGTTCTACTGGGGAAGCTGGGTATACGCAGTTCCGGACGGCGTGGTCACCGAAGGCCCCGCGGACGAGGACCTGCTGCCCTTCTACCAGCATTCGTTCGAGAGCGTACCGTTCTATCAGCCGAATTTCGATGCGATGCCGTTAGGACCCCGCTCGCTGGTGTACCCGAATCCTCCCGCGCAGCCCGAACGGCCCAGTTTCGATACGTGGCCGAGGGTGGTCGCACCGGATGAATACCCCAGACTTACGGATTGGCCGCTCGCCAACCGGCGCGCGCGGATTCTGAAACAGCATATCGACTCGAACAGCAAGCCGACGGCTTTGCTGGGCATCAATATCGCCGGTTCAAACGACCCGGTGGTCAACCGGTACAACCGGCTTCAGCTCGAGCAGCTCACCATCGCCTTCTGGGGCCCGGATTTCACGCCCAGCGATCTGCTGCCTCTTGACCTGGACGGCGAGGACAGCGAGTCCGGGGTGCTGCTTTTCGAGGACTCTGACAGCGATTCGATTTTCAACAGCGAATTTGGCAGTGACGCGCCGGTTCCGCTGCGGAATCTGCTGTGGCGGCCCGAACCCGAACCGGTCGACTTGGATGGCGACGGGAACGCCGACGATATCGACGGGGATGGCGATGTTGACAGCAAGGACCGCGCATGGGTATTGCGGTTGCGCCCGAAGACTGCATGGTCTGTGCCAGATACCGACGAGGGCGGTCCGCGGTACACGACGCCCATTCACGATACGATGTTGAAGAGCGGCGAAGCAGTCGAGAGACAGCCCGTCGAGAATATGAAGGACGCCGGAGCCGCGCGTGCGCGTTCCATACGTGTTCAGAAATCGGCGAAGCAAGACGCCGCGCCGGCTGTTTTGGAAGAAGTCGAAGGCGACGCGCATTGGGCCAAGCGGCCGGTGCGCGTTTACAAGGATGAAGTGAAAGCGCAAGCCGACGCCGCTGCCGCGGAAGCCAAAGCGTTGCCGCAGGCGGGCAGTTCGGGCGACGACCTGTTCGTGGTCGTGCAGACCTCGGATACGATAAGCCGTCTCGAGCCGTTCAAGGTATTCATTCCCGCAACGCTGCCGACCCGTACGGTCCAGGACCGGCAGGCGGGCCTTCAGTTCTCGCCGAGCAACGTGGTATCGCCGCAGGCCTTGGCAAAGATCCACCCGGAAGAGGACCCCATCGAAGGATGGTATTATCACGAGATGATGGAAGCCAACATTTCGTGCCAGGTGGAGGATTTCACGGGCTCGGGGCAGTCCATTTTCCAGGATGGAACTCCTGTGCCGGTGCTGGGCATCGACGCATCCACCAACCGTCCTGACCAGACCAAAGCGTCCGGAGCGGACGGGCTCGGCGGCCCACAGTCCTTTGTCGTAGCCGAGGCCGCCTGGGCGAACGGCGAGTTCGTCAATCACTATCTCGTGGATTCGCAGTACAAGAGTTTCAAGATTACGGGCAACACCAGCAACCGCTTGACGCTGATGGCGGGTGAACCGGCAGACGGGCAATGGCGGGTGGTGAGCAATCCCACGTTCCTCGAACAGGTGATCGTCGAGTTGTACGACGAGGGGGGCGACGGTGAGTTCACGATTCAGAACGACTTGTTGCCGCTGAGCATCGACCAGACCGTGAGCGGTGTGGCTATCTACCGCGATAACGACGCGCATCCGGGCAATACGAACGGCCAGTTTGACGCGGAAATCGATATTCCGCTGTCGCTGGACTATGCGCCGTACCAGATTGGCGCGGTGGGCGAGCCGTCGACGCAAGTGCTGTTCGTGTTCTCGAGACCGGGAACCGACAACTTCCCGCGCCCGATGGCGGAGCAAGCCAATAACCGCCAATGGATTCAGGATTCGATCGGCACGGGCGCCGACCATCCCGATGCCGGGGCGGACTTCTTCATCGTGGTGCGTGCGACCGAGCGCATGGATTTGGATGACGATTTCCGCGTCGCCATTGTGGGATGGGGTCCCAACACGCCCACCGAGCCGGACCCGGATACGTTCCCGCCGCCGCCGGCGGCCCAACGCGGCGAATTCGACATCTTCAGCGAATTCCCGTGGGGCGCGCGGGCGTTGGGCTTTGTCACGGTGTTCAATGAGGCGGATTTCCCGGGCTCGGACATGCCCACGACGGGGATCCCGGACAATAGCGGGTTCAACTTCATCCGGTTCCAGTCTAACAAAGCCGTGCGTACGGCTATCATCAAGGCTGCCGAGCGCGTGGTTGGACCTACGGACGTGGTGATCAGCGCGGTTTCTACCGACCGGTTGCCGCAGATCATACCGGATAACGGTCTGTCGTTCGTGATTTACGGGCGCGGGTTTGGCACGTCGCCTTCCGTGACGGTGGCGGGCATTTCGCTGGTGATAGATGCCGCCGAGGATACGGAAATCGCCGTGACGATTCCGGGCGGGTCACTCATTGAGCAGGATCCCATCGTGCTGACGGTGGTGAATCCGATCACCGGAAAGCAGAGCAGCCGCACGGACATGTTTACGCTGGTTTCCGTCCCGCCGGACGTGAACGCGCCGAAGATTTCATCGTTATCGCCGGAGACCGGTACGAGCGACGATTTCCCCGTTGCGATCTTCGGGGAGAATTTCGATGATCCGGAGGTCTTTTTCGGGCAGACCTTCATGCCGGTGGCCTCGTGGACGATGACCCGGATTGACGTTTCCTTCCCGGGCGCGGGATTGGGCCAGACGGGTACCCTTGACGTGACCGTGCGCAACAAGACGACGCAACTGTCAACGACGAAGCTGGACGCCTTTATATACAAGAACCTGCCCCTTACGCCGAGGGTGTGCTTTATTGCCACGGCGGCGTACGGCACGGATTCGGCTGAAGAACTGGCCGTGCTGCGCCGGTTCCGCGACGAGGTGTTGTTGCGGACCACGGCGGGGACAGCGTTTGTGGACATGTATTATCAGGTCAGCCCGCCCGTTGCGGCAGCGGTGGCGCGGCATCCCATGCTTGCGGCTCTGGTGCGTGGGGTGTTGACGCCGACGGCCCACGCCATTGCGTCGCCGTGGAAGACGATGGGTGTGCTGTTCCTGTCTGCTGCGTTGGGCGTGTATGGGGTTCGCCGCCGTGCGGGAAGGACGCCGGTGCGCGAAATGCGGTAAAAGATCGGCGGCTGACGGCGCGCTCTGGGGGGCGCGCCCGAACTGTGCGAAAGGAGAATTCAAGGTGAGCGTGAGAGCCCCGATGGCAATGCTTACAGTGGCTGCCGTGTGCCTCTTGATGGCGGGTCACGCCTACGCGTTCTTTCCGTTCGGCGGCTTTACCGAGGTGAATCAGCAGCTCCGGTTCATGACATGGCCGCTTGATTACCTTGATACCAACCGCGACGGCGATGTGGGCACGGACGAGGGCGTCCGCTGGACCTTCGAGGGGGAGATCACGCGGGAGTATCCGGCCTACGACGAAGAAGGGCATCTGATTACGATTCAAGAGACGACCGGATGGACCGAAAAAGAGCAGGCGACCCTCAAACAAGGGTTCCAGGTGTGGGAAGACGTGCCGACATCCTATGCCGCCTTCTATTTCACCAATCCGGTAACCGAGCCCCTCTACACGCGCCCCATTGGCGACAGCGACTACGTGATTGGCGAGGGTCTCACGGCAATCGACATGATCAATTACGTCGCCGTGGAAGACCCCGGAGAGGAGACGCTGCCGGCGGGCGTCTTGGGGGTTACGCTGTTCACGATAGTGCTTGAAGACACTGTCGTCGAGATGGTCGGGACCGGCATGAGTGTTCCGGTAAGCGGCGGTCAGATCGTCGAGTGCGACATTGTGTACAGCGGTGCGATGCACCGCGAGAGGACGGTCGAGGTCGACACGGGAGGCGGCAACATCACCACCCAGACGATCCCGGCGATGTGCGAACTCCTGGCGACGCATGTGCACGAAGTCGGCCACTCGATCGGCCTGGCCCATACGCCGCTCAACAATTTCTCCGACTTCTTGGACGACACCGCCAATACGGGCCTGGTGGCGGAGCTCGAGCAGCGCGTCTATGCGCAACGCAATTCGGCGGGCCAACTCGAGCAGGTGGGCGTAACGCCGACCATGTACCCCATCTACTTCGCGACCGATCTCGGGGACGGCAAGTACAAGGGGGGGATGTCGGACCTTGCGCCGGACGATATGGCCGGCGTGTCCTACCTGTATCCGCGCGGCTCACAGTCGCGGTATTTCGAGTTGGACCAGGAAGTGCGTTCGCAGACCCGGCTTGATTTTCCGTCGGCTCCCCTGCCTGGCGCGCACGTGATTGCGTGGAGCGATGCGGACAGCAACGTTGGGACCCGCCGGGTGCCGATGTTCAGCACAATGGCGGGGCTTTACCAGAACCAGGAATCGTTCTCGGGTTATTTCAAGATGATCAACCTGTTGAAACAACACGAGACCATTAAGGGGGTGACATTCGATGCGACCTACGTGTTCACGAGCAACCCTCTCAATGGCTTGAGTTCGCCGACCGGTTATACACCGGAGGATTTTGACTCAACCCACGTGTTGTTTGGTCCCAGTGCATTCAGTTTTATTACGGCGTTTCCTTCCGAGGTGTTCAACGAGACGCAGAATCTTCTCGGGATCGAAAGCCGGGAGCAAGGGACGCCGCTGATCTTCAACATGCTGAGCGGGCAGGTGGTGAGCGCCACCACCGGCAAGTCACTGAGCACGATGTTGCCGGGTACGACGCCGATGTTCGGCGCGCGTAACGACGTATGCTGGCTCAACGTGGTGGTTCCGACCACTGCGTCGATGGTCCAGACGCCGAAGTTTTTGAGAAATGTGCGGGATCAAATCCTGTTGAATTCAGCCATAGGAACCGCTGTGATGGATGCGTACTATCAAACGGCGCCTCCCATTGCGCAGTATCTTTCGAGCCATCCGCGGGCTCTGGGAGTTGCGCGCGGCGTCTTCGCCGGGGTGGAATGGGTATATGCCCGCGCGGAGATGCTGCTTGTGGCAGCGGCGGCGCTGTTGGTGTTGGGCGTTGCGTTCGAGTATCGGCGCTGGCGTCTGAGCCGGCAGGCTGCCGGAATCCTGGTTTTGGCGGGCCTGCTGTTGGCGGGCGGCTCGGCTCATGCCTCGCTCCTTTATATGTCGGATGAGGAAATGGTGAAGGCCGCGGACAACGTGCTGGTCGGCACGGTCGAGGCGGTCGAGAGCTACTACATCAAAGAAAACGTCATTGTGACCGACATCACTATTCGAACCGAAGACAACGTAAAGGGCCACTTGAACAAAGGCGGCCAATTCGTTTTGCGGCAGCCGGGCGGGCGTGTTGGGCCGGTTCTGCGTTACGCCACCGATTTGGCTGAATTTAAAGAGGGCGAGGAAGTGCTGCTGTTTCTCCAGACAGAGAAGCGGAGAGGCCCGGCGGTGGTATGCGGCGAGCGCGGGAAACTCCTGGTCCAGACCGACCCCCTGAACGGTGAGAAATATGTGGTTTGCGGCCCTCAAGCCGCTGCGCCGGGCAATTCCGGGAAGAGTGAAAAGGACGGCGGCCAGAAAGTCGCCCAACGTGTTGAACTGGAAGCGTTTAAAGACTATCTTCGCGAAATGGACAAGCAGCAGAAAGCCGAAGAGGAGGTCCCCAAAGAGGGGGAATGACCTCTGCACACGCCAATCGGGTGCTCGAACTCCCGGAAGCTCAGGTTTCCGGGAGTTTTTCGTGTAGGATATAGGGTCAGCGGTTCGGGCGGGTGAAGGCGCCGCCAGACCCTTTGACCCGCTCCCCGGGTTTGTATATGATTGATAGGCGTTCGCAGGATGCGAGGGGCTGCGCAATTCAGTTCGACGGGCGTTTGCGTCAACCTCAGGCAGGCGGCGGCCGTTTTATAGAAGAGTAAGGTGTGGAGAGGTGAGCCGTGCCTCGCGGAAAAGGCGGCCGCCAAGAGTATTGGTCTCTTTAATGTGCACGATGTAGGCGGACCCGGGAAAGTCAACGATGCTCCGAGGATTATTAGTTCGTAAAATCTTCGTCTTACTGGACTTGGCGCTCGTGCTGCTGCTCTTGTTGGTGGCCTATCAAGCGTTTTCCGCCATTTTCCAGCCGCAGCGCGCCATTGAAACCGCTGTAGCGCCCGGGTCGGTTCCACAACTCGAAGTGGCGAAGGTGGGCAAGGGCGCGGACTACGGTGTGATCACGGAAAACGGTCTCTTCGGACCCGCCTCGAGGGAAAAATCTTTGGAGCCAGCAGCCGGGGAAACGGTTTCCGAGCCTACTACGACGGTTACGAAGCTCCCCCTGAAATTGTTGGGTACAGCCGCCACCTCCTCGAAAGACCCTCTAGCGAGCGCCGGCATAAAGAATACCCAAACCAATGTCGAGGATACCTTCTACCTCGGCGAGCCGGTGCTCTCAGATGTGATCCTCGAAGAGGTGCATAAGCGTGAGGTCGTCCTGCTCAACAAGAAGGAAAACCAGCGCGAGATCCTCTCGATGGACGAAAAGGAAGAGACGGGCGCGGCGCCCGCGGCGGGAGTTGCGGGCGCGCGCACGGCGTCCGGGTCGTTCGAGGAAGGCAGTCCTGTCGTCGTAAACCGTAAAGAGATCATGGAAGTGGCGAGCGACATGACCCGCCTCGTGACCGAGTTGAAGCCGCAGATGAAGACGGGTACCGACGGCAAGGTGAGGGGTATCACCTCGCCGGTCTTGGGAAAGGTGCCGCTGGCCCAGAAAGTCGGCCTTGCGGACAACGATGTGATTACCTCGATAAATGGCATCTCGATCGACAGCCAGGAGAAGATCGTTGAGATCGCCGAGAAATTTCGGGACCTGAGTGTTTTTCACTTGAAAGTGGAGCGCAACGGGAAAACCATCACGCGTACCATAAAACTGGAATGAAGCAAAGGGGGATGGCTTTCTCCCGCCTGGCGCGGGAAGGCCGGTATTTCCTATGCAAAGACATGCTGACAAACGACGGGAAGGAAAATCGGTGAAGTACGGTTGGGTAACCACGGGGGCATGGATGTGCCTTGGAATTGCGCTGCTGGTGCTGACCGCGCCGGTCCGAGCGCAAGACAAAACAGTGGAAGCAGAAGGCGTGCCGGCCGAAACGCAAGCGGAAACGGCGGACACTCAAACCGCGCCCGCCGAGGCCCAAGCGGAAACATCGGACGCTCAGACCGCACCCGCCGAGGCCCAAGCGGAAACGCCGGACGCTCAAACCGCGCCCGCCGAGGCCCAAGCGGAAACTTCGGACGCCCAAACCGCGCCTCCCGAAGCACAAGCGGAAAAGCCGGACGCAGGAAGTGCGCCGGCGGGGGCACAAGCGGGACCAACCGGCCGGGAAGGTCTGCCGGTGCGCAAACCGCCGCGTCCGTCGGTGCCGCGTTCCGCCGGGAACTCGGGGAACCCTGAACGCGTCAACCCTGAGGACTTGACTCCCAGCGGCAAGCCCAAGCCGGAGATCCCGCTTGATCCGTACCGTCCCAAGTCGGATGCTCCATCCGGCACGATGCTAAGCGCGGATGGAGACGTGCTGTTGACCCTCGATTTCGAGGAAGAAAACCTGTTGGATGTGATCAAGATCATCGGCGCGCAAACCGGCAAGAACTTTGATATCGATCCCCAGCTGGCGCAAATGAAGGTAACACTGATCTCGCATGCGCCCATTCCTGCTGCCATGGCCTACGACATTCTCGGCTCTATCCTTCAGATGCGGGGATACGACATGGTCGAGGTGCTCGACGGGCATTTGGTACGCATTGTGCAATCGGGGCAGTTTATCGAGAAGAGCCCGCTGGTGATCGGGCGGCAGGAGCCCGAGGGCTACGACAGGGTCGAGACTCATATCATACCCGTTACCTATGCGACCGCGTCTGACTTGCAGGCCTTGCTCGAGCAGCTCGGCTCGCAGACGGCGATCGTGAGCGTGTACGAAAAGACCAACATGCTGATCATCACGGACACCGCCGACGGCATTCGTAACATGCTGCGGTTTATCCAGGAGGTCGACGTTCCGGGTTACGAGACGGAGATGGAAGTGTTCGCGCTCGAGTACGCCCGCGCGGAAGTCCTGGCCACGCAGATTCAGGATATTCTGGGAGTCGAGGCGGGAGGCGCGGCGCCTGCCGCCGAGCGGCCAGCCCGGCCGACCCCGGTCCCCGCGCCGCGGCAGCCAGCCCGGCCTGCCGTACCCGGCCGCCAAGGTTCGACGGTGGTCGCTCATCAAGAGACGCTGCGGATCGTCTCGGACGAACGCTTGAACGCGTTGATCGTCATTGCAAGCGCCCCGCTGATGGAACAGGTTCGCGACTTGGTCGAGCTGCTCGATACGCAGACGGACTACGAATCGGACAATCTGCACGTGTATGAACTGCTGAATGCAACCGCGAAGGATATCGAGGAGGCTCTGAACACCGTAGTCGGCCTGACGCCGCGCACCGAGGGCCAACAGCAAGGGGCTCCGGCCGCCACCGCTGAGATTCAGCCCTTCGAAAAGAAGGTCCAGATCACAAGCTATGAGCAGAACAACTCGCTGCTGGTGGTGGCCTCGCCTCAAGATTACCGGGTGATTCGAGAACTTATCGCGCAGCTGGATGTGCCGCCAAGGCAGGTGCACGTGGATGCGGTGATCATGGAGGTGACCATCAACGACAACTTCGACCTTTCCGTCGAGGCCGCGGGTATCGACGGCGAAGACGGCTTCGGGTTGAACAACGTGGTGACCCTGGCAACGGTTCTTACGGAGGGCCCTCTGTCCGCGGTCGGCGGGGGCGGTGTTCTGGCGGGTGTCATTGATGGCACCACGGAACTGACCGTATCGGACGGCGCCGGCGGGTTTGTCACGCAGGAAGTGCCGAATATTCCTCTGCTGCTTACGACGCTGGAGTCCATAACGGAAGTGAACGTCTTGGCCCAGCCGGGTTTGACGACGAAAGACAACGTGGAAGCTGAGGTGGTCGTGGGCCAGGAAGTGCCCTTTATCACGGGCAGTTCCCGTTCGCTGGATCAATCGGCCATCGGCGCCAGCGTGTACAGCCGGGTCGAGCGTGAGGACGTGGGCATCAAGCTCATGGTTACCCCCCAAATCAGCGAGGGCGACTACGTGTCGATGGAACTCGAGGTCGAGGTCTCGGAAGTGATTCAGAGTTCGGTCGGCGCCGACGTGAATATCGTGGGCCCGACGCTGTCGAAATCCAATGTGAAGACCGAGACGGTGATCAAGGATGGCTCGACGGGCGTTCTGGGCGGCCTGATCAGGGAAGCAACCGACCGTTCCGTTCGCCAGCCGCCGTATCTGGGCGACTTGCCCGGTGTGGGCTGGCTGTTCCGGACGAAGAGCAATAAGCGGGCCAAGCGAAACCTGGTGATCCTGGTGACGCCGTACATTATGAAGGAAGGCGTCGACACGGATCGTGTAACGAAGTACCGGCTGGACCAGTTCGACTCCGCGAATGTCGATGTGGTCTTTGAAAAGGGCTTCATCAAGCGCGTCAAGAAACGCGGGTACATGCGCAACGACTACCGGCCTACCCAGGACCGCAGGGAGAGGGCCCGGCCCGAAGACACCTTCAGCCGCGGCGACATCAAACGGGGCACCGAATGAGTCCAAAACGCAGCGCCAAAATCGGTGAGATTCTCGTCGAACTGGGGCATATTCACCAGGAACAGGTGGACGAGGCGTTGGAATTGCAGCGGATTCGCCCGAAACGCCTCGGTCAGATCCTCCTGGACTTGGGGTATTGCGAAGAGGACCAATTGCTGGAGGCGCTGAGCGCGCAGTTCGACATTCCCTTTGAACGGGATATGACGAAGCAGATCACCTCTTCGCTGACCACAAAGGTGCCAATCAACTTCATCCGTGAATACCGCATGGTGCCTTTCAAGCAGGATGGCGCAGTATACTGCGTGGCTCTGAATGATCCGGTGAACCTTCTGCCGCTTGACGATCTGCGGCTGCTGTTGGGCGGGCCCGTGGCGCCGATTTTGTGCCGTGGCGACGATATTCAGCGCGTGTTGGATTCGTATTTCGATCAGCAAGGCGAGAATGCCGCCGAGATGATCGACGACATCATGCTCACGGAAGGGGAAGCCGGCGAGATTCACACGCTGGATTCGCTCGAGGCTTCTGAACGCGACCTGTTGGACCTCGCGAACGAGGCGCCGATCATCAAGCTTATCAACTTATTGATCACGGGGGCCATTCGGGAGCGCGCGTCTGACATCCATCTCGAGCCGTTCGAGCGGGACGTCCGCGTCCGTTACCGCATAGACGGCGTGCTCTACGAGAAGCTGACGGTGCCGAAGTCGCAGCAGGCGGCGGTTATCTCGCGCGTGAAGATCATGGCGAACATGAACATCGCCGAACACCGCCTGCCGCAGGGCGGCCGCATCAAGATCAGGCTGAGCGGCAAAGAAATCGATATTCGCGTTTCGGTGATTCCGGTGGCCTTCGGCGAGCGCGTGGTCATGCGTATTCTCGAGAAAGGCACGTTTCTGTTCGGGCTGGAGGAGCTGGGGCTTTCGAAGCAGGATTATGCGATGTTCGACCGGCTCATCATGAGTTCGCACGGGATTATCCTTGTGACGGGTCCGACGGGGTCGGGCAAATCGACCACGTTGTATGCGGGGCTCCAGCGGGTAAACTCGCCGGACAAGAACATCATCACGGTCGAGGATCCCATCGAGTACCAGATGCCGGGCATCGGGCAGATCCAGGTGCGCGAGCGCATCGGGCTGAATTTCGCGGCCGCCTTGCGCGAGATCCTGCGCCAGGACCCGGACATCATCCTCGTGGGCGAGATTCGCGACCACGAAACCGCGGAGATGGCGGTGCAGGCCTCGTTGACGGGCCACCTGGTGTTTTCGACGCTGCACACGAACGACAGCGCCGGCGCCGTCACGCGTCTGGTGAACATGGGCATTGAGCCGTTTCTGGTCAGTTCGTCCACCATTGCGATTATGGCGCAGCGCCTGGTGCGCCGCATCTGCCCGAATTGCAGGGAGGAATACGAGCCTGAGGCCGAAAGCTGGGTCGAGCTCGGGATCCGGCCCGAGGACGCCAAGGGCCTGACATCCTTCCGCGGCGTGGGTTGCGAAAAGTGCCAGCAGCGCGGGTATTACGGCCGTATTGGCATTTTTGAACTCCTTGTCATGACCCCCCAGATCCAGGACCTGACCCTGAAAGGTGTGGACTCGAACGTCATCAAGCGCGAAGCGGTCAAAGAAGGGATGCGGACGTTGCGGGCGGACGGCGCGGCGAAGGTGCGCGCGGGCATTTCCACTATCGAGGAGGTTCTTCGCGTCACGCGCGATGATCTGCTCGAGGGCGTAATTGCATGAAACATGGAGGCGGCAGTTAGGCGCAATGGCGGTCTTCGACTACGAGGCGATCGCGGAATCCGGCAAGTCGGTACGGGGCGTAATCGATGCGGATTCGCCCGCGGCGGCACGGCGCAAGCTGCGCGAGCAGGAGCTGTTCCCGACCAGTGTTCGCGAGTCAACCGAGAAGACGGTTGTCACGACGGACGTGGTGGCGGGCTCGTTCAGCCGTATCAAAGGGCGCGATGTTGCCCTGATGACGCGGCAGCTCGCGGTGCTGGTTGAAGCCGGGATGTCGCTTGTCGAGGCACTAAGCGCCTTGCTCGATCAGACCAGCAACCCGCGGTTGAAGAAAGTGATTTTTGAAGTGCGCGACCGCGTGAACGAGGGCATGACGCTCGCGGACGCGATGTCGCAGCACCCCCGAGTATTCAACTTGCTGTACACGAACATGGTGCGCGCGGGAGAGGCCAGCGGGGCGCTCGAGGCGGTTCTGATGCGTTTGGCCGAGCTTCTGGAGCGCAACGTTCGTCTGCGCGCGCGGGTGGTGTCGGCCCTTGCGTATCCGGTGCTGATGGCTTTCGTGAGCGTTGGTGTGATTGTCTTTCTGATGATGGTCGTTGTTCCCCAGATCGTGGGTACTTTTGCCCGGCAGAAGGTCGAGCTTCCCGGGATTACGAAGGCATTGCTGTTCACGTGCGATATCGTTTACGGTTGGTGGTGGGCGATGCTGCTGATGTTGGCGGCCGGCTATTTCACGTGGCGCGGGTGGGTTAAACGGCCTGAAGGGCGCTTGCAGTGGGACCGGTTCAAGATATGGGTGCCCTACGTCGGCGATTTGTATTTGAAGGTGGTGTGCGGCCGGTTTTCGCGGACGCTGGGCTCGATGCTCGAGAGCGGGTTGACGATGCTGAACGCTCTCGAGGTGGTGAAGACGGTTCTGCAGAACCGGCAGGCCGAACAGATCATGGACGATGTGAAGACCCAGGTGCGCCGGGGGCGCAACCTTTCCGAACCGCTGCGCGACTCGGGCATGTTTCCTCCGATGCTGGTGCACATGGTCGAGCTTGGCCAACGCAGCGGCGAGCTGCCGGCCATGCTGTTGAAGACCGCCGACACGTACGATGAAGAAGTGAACATGGCCGTGGACGCCCTGGTGAGTCTGCTGGAGCCGGTCATCATCCTGGTGATGGGCCTGTTTGTAGGGTTTCTCGTGATTGCGATGCTGCTTCCGATTCTCACGATTAGCAGCACGTTTGCCTGAGGAGGGCCGCAAAATGAACTCTCGTAAACGCACGGAAAGAAGACGGCAAGAGGCCGGGTTTACGCTGGTCGAGTTGATGGTCGTCATCGTGATCCTCGGGTTGCTGGCGGCCCTCGTCGCGCCGCGCTTTCTGGAAGTGGCGGATGAGGCCCACGTCAACACCGCCAAGGCGCAGATCTCGCATTTCAAGACTGCCCTGACCCAGTACAAGCTGGAGCTCAAGAAGTTCCCGAGCACCAGCGAGGGGCTCGAAGCCCTCATCAACAACGAGAAGAGCAAGAAGTTTCTCGATAGCGATGCTGTGCCGAAGGACCCTTGGGGCAACCCGTACGTGTATACGTCGCCCGGCGCCGAAGGGCATGATTTCGAGATCATCAGCTACGGCGCCGATGGTCAGAAGGGCGGTACGGGATACAACGCGGACATCATGAGTTGGAACCTTCAAGGCGAAGGGCAATAGGACGGCCCCCTGTGACGTGCCCTCGCCCAAACGAGATGGTGCCGGGTGTGCCGGGCGTTCGCGCGGCGGGGAACGGCTATACGCTGGTTGAGCTCTCCGTGGTGATTGCCATTGCGGGGCTGATCATGGCCATAGCGATCCCCCAGTTCATGCCGTCGATCCTCTTCAGCAATCTCGAGGGGGCGGCGCGGCATATGGCGAGCTACGGGCGCGCGGCAATGGCCCACGCGGTTATCGCCCACGAACGGCTTACGGTCCGCATCAATTTGAGCCCCGAGGAAGGCCAGCCGCAGCAATACTGGACCGTCCGCTGGTTCACCGAGTACGAGTTGAAAGAAAACGAGGAGGGCATGTTCGACGGCGGCACGTTCGGCCCGACACAAGGCACGTCCGCGGGCCAGCGGGCGCAGGACCAGAATGCCGCCTTGTACGTTCCCGGCTCGCAAGAAGACATGGCCGAGCAGGCGCGCCTTTTGCAGGAACGGTTCGATCGATTCGCCACCATGGCGCTGCAATCCAAGGCCCGAAACGTGAAACATGAGGGCATACTGAGCGAAGTGGGTAACTTGTTTGAGGGCAAAGAATTCAAACTCGATGACGAGGAAGACGAGGACAGCGTCGATGAGGTGAAGACATCGCTCCTGGAGCGGACGCGCATGCCCGAAGGGGTGACGATCGAGAGCGTGCGCGTGGGCACGTCGGACATCAGCAGCGGCCTGGTCGAAGTCGACGTGACGCCCTTGGGTTTGGCCGAGCCCGTGCAGGTGTACTTGAAGGGCGAGAAGGAAGATGAGTACTTCACCGTCGTCTGGGACGCCATAACGGGCAGCGCCCACATTTATGAAGGGAAAGAGGAGTCGCTTTGAGCGGTACTGTTGAGCAGAGGCGGGAGCGGCGTCGGCCGTCACGACATGACAGCGGTTTCACGTTGATCGAAATCGTCGTGGCGCTCGCCGTGCTGGGCGGGGTGATGTTCATCCTGCTCGAGACCCATTTTCGCGCGTTGCGCCTGTATGATTCGGCGCGCGAGCAAGTCACCATACGCAACTTTCTTTCCGAGGCCGTGGGCCGCGCCGAGACGGAGGTGCTTGCCGGCAATCCTGCAGGGGACGGCGATTTCGGCGAACGGTTTCCGGACTATACGTATACGTTCGACGCGCAACAGCTCGGCGAAGGCAATATCTTGCTGTACGAGGTATTGGTGACGGTCAAAGACCCCGAGGGCGAGAAGCATGAGATTGTCTTCATGCTTTACGATCCGCGCACGGGCAGCACGAGCACGGGCACGAACAGAAACACAAACACAAACATAAACACAAACACAAACACGAATAGGGGCGCCTCGCCAAGCGGAACCTCGGGCATCAACCTCAGTGACATATCCTCGCGCGCTTCGCAAGCCGCTTCAAGTAGAAAGCGATGACGGGCCATGCGGAATGACGGTTTCACGTTGATGGAATTGGTGCTGGCGCTGGCCATCATTGTGATCATGACGGCCATCGTCTACTCGTCGCTGAGTTCGGTGGTGAATTCGACCGCGATGGCGCGCGCAGCGGCCGAGGAAACGCGGCTCCGGCAGTTCCTTACTCGTAGTTTCGAGACCAATTTCAGCAGCGTGTACATGGATCGGACCAGCGAACAGGGCCTGTTCCAGTTCATAGGCGTCAACGATGACTCCATGGACGGCCCGATGGACTCGGTGCGCTTCTGCTCGTCTGCGCCGCTGATGGGGGGGATGTCCCTTCCGGGCGACCTCAAGGAAGTGCGTTACGAGGCGATCAGCACGGAAGACACCGAAATGGGCCTCGATCTCGACGACGATAATGAAGGCAAGGTTGACAAAAAGGACGATAAAGGCGAGGAGCCTGACGAAGGAGCGACGCTCGAGGCGATGGAAATGCCGCTGATCGCGGGCAGCGCCGGGCAACTGGATGAAACACTGAATGAGACGCGAAGCAGGGGCTTGGAAGAACAGGCCCAGGAAACCGATTACGAGGCGCCTCACTGGAGCGTGCCGATTCGTTCGATGGATATCCAGTACTTCGACGGGACGGACTGGCTCGACGAGTGGGACTCGCTGCAATATGGCCGGGCGCCCTGGTGCGTGCGTATCCGGATCAACTTCGCCAAGACCGAGGAACAGCTTAAAGAGGAGGCCCCGAAGCGGTACGACGAGGTCGAGGACCCCGATTTTGAAGTGGTGGTTCCCATTCCTCTTGGGCTAGGCATGACGGAAGACGGCCGGTCGCTGGCGAATTTCTCGGGGCAATCGGCCCGCGACGCTCTGGAACAGCTCGAAACGCAGTCTTCGCAGCGTACGGGCAGCACAGAGGGGTCCAACAACAACATCCAGACGGAAGGCGGCAGACGGTGAACGGGCACGCTTTTCCATACCCGAAGCCGACACGCGCCCCCGACGAAGGCGTGGCGCTGCTTCTGGCACTGTTGTTCGTCGTGCTCCTCACGGTGCTGGTGGTGGAACACGCATACGAAATGCGGGTCGAGGCGAGTTTCGTGGAGAACAACGTCACCCTGTTCCAGGCGGAACTTGCGGCGCGTTCGGCCGTGGCGTATGGATACTCGCTTCTGGCCGCCGACCTGGAAGAAACCGCCGCAAGCGGGCAGGAGTTCGCATTCGACAGCCGTGTGGACCTGTGGGCCGAGGGACTTCCCTGCCAGCAGATTAATGATGCCCTCATGCAATGCCGCATCCAGGATGAATACGGCAAACTCAACATCAATGCGCTGGTAAAACTCACGAATGGCGAAGAAAACGAATACATGGTGGACGCCTTCCGCAGTCTCATCGAGCGGCGCGGCGGTGAACCCGATGTGGTTGACGCCATATTGGATTGGATTGACACGGACGATGAGATGCGCCCCGCCGGCGCGGAGGCCGACTACTATGCCGCGCTCGACCCGCCCTACGGCTGCAAGAACGGGCCGATGGGTTCCGTAGAGGAACTGCTGCTTGTCGTCGGGATGACGTCGGAACTTTTTTTTGGAGACCCCGAGAACCCCGAGGAGTTTCCTCCGTTGACGGAACTCCTCACGGTGCATGGCGACCCGTTGGGGCGGGTCAACGTGAATACGGCGAAGTACCCCGTGCTCGAAGCCATGGCCGACGCCATTGGGCAGTCTGGTTTGGCCGAGACGATCCTGGATTGGCAGGAGAACGGGGACCCGGTAACAAGCCGTGCCGACGCGGAGGCCCGGGGGCTGCTGGACCCCATAGAGCAGAGGGGCAACGTTCGGGCCCAAACCAGCGTTCGGGCTCAGACGGAGGTGGTGGAGCGCAGACCGGAAGTCTGGACCTGGTCGAGCGACGTGTTCCAAGTCGAGGGCATGGGGCTGTACGAGAGCGCGATGGTGCGCATACAGGCTTTCGTGTGGCGGGACTCGGGGCAGGAGGCGGCCGAAATGTTTCGCACGCTGGATTGGAGAGTAACTCAATGAAATTGCCGTCCAAGATCGGTGCCGTTGAATTTGACGAGGACGAAATCCGGCTCGCGGTGGTGAGCACGGGCAGGCGTGTGCCTGCCATCATCGAGGCCCGTGCATGCCTGGCGGTGTATCCGAGCGCCAGTCAGCGGTTCGAGGCGCTGGTGGCCGCTGTCGCGCATGCCCGTTCGCAGATGAAAACCAAGCCCGCCGCGTGGGTGTTGTGCGCGAGGAGCGATAACGCGATTGCACGGAAACTGACCCTGCCTTTCAAGGGAAGAAGCAAGGTGGCGTCGGCGGTGCCCTTTGAATTGGAGCCGTATCTGGCGTTTCCTATTGAAGAGTTGGCGGTGGACTACAGCATTGTCCGGGAAGCCAACGGCAACACCGAGGTACTGGCCGTCGGGGTGCGGCGGACCTTGCTGGAGGAGCAGATCGACGTTCTCAATGCCGCCGGCATCGCTATCGAGGGGATCGGACTGGATGCGACGGGATTGAGTTCGCTCCTGCACGCGCGCCAGAACCGGGGGAACGGTCTCTCGGCCGCGCTCCACGTGCGCGGCGCCGGCTCTTCTCTCGTGGTCACGCTCGGGACGTCGCTGGTGTTTCTCCGGCATCTGCCGCTGACCGCGGCCCAGTTTCGCGATGGGCCGGAAGCCGCCGCCCGCGAGGTCCAGAATACTCTGCGGGCGTTCCAGGCCTCGTGGCCTGAGGACGGCGCCGCCCTATCCGAACTGGTCGTTACCGGAGAGTCCTTGGCCGAGTTCCATCACCCCGAGTTCGAGCAAGGGCTGACCCTCCCGATCCGTCATGTCGACTTGATGGACGGGTTGAAGGGCGCCGGGCTGGCCCAGGCGGGCGCTCCGGCCCAGCCCGTGGGGCCGGAGGGGCCGGTTGCCACGCCACTTGAGCAGGAACAGGAGACCGGGGAGGCGGCTGGCAGCCGGGTGAACGCCTGGGCGGCGCTTGTTGGCGTCTCGCTGACGGCGGCGGGGGGCGCCTACGGCCTCGACTTCCGCACGGGGCCCCTCGCAGCGCCCGCCGCCTGGAGCGGACTGACCCGCCACATCGCGTTCTCTGCCTGCTTGGCGCTGCTGCTGGTGGTGGCGTACGGCGTCTACAGCTATGTCCGGTATCAGCGGAACCAGGAGGAGATCACACGAATAGGCGATACGATCTGGCAGTACTACACGGAGGCGTTCCCGAACGCTCCGGAGGTCCAAGGCGGCCGGCCGCCGGCCGACGTAGGGGGCAGCACGACTATTACCTTGATGGCACGAGAGAATGAGAATGTTCAGAAGGACGCGGACCTCTCGAATGTTGCGATCTTCCAGCGCCCGCCGCTGCCGGAAATTCTCAAGGAGATCAGCATTTGTATGCCGGACAGCAAGGTGCGGGTGACGTCTATCCGGATCACGTCAACCTTGGGCCGCGGCGAGCTGCAAAGCATAACCATTGAAGGGGAAGTGACGAATCCGGAGACCTTTGACGAGGTCATGACGGCTTTGAAGGAATCGTCTTTGTTCAAGCAGGTGGAAGACCCGGCTCGCCGCGATGAAGCCGGAAAAGCGACGTTCAGCGTCCGCGCGTATATCTAGATTCAGGAGTGGCCATGGCGAGATTCAACATGCAGAAACGCGAAAAGCTTGTGGTGGGCATTGGCGCCGTAGTCGTGGTTTTTATCATATCGCAGTGGCTGTTTTCCGACCGTGGCCCGCTGCGCGCCTATAGCCAATCGGAAAGGCAGGTGGAGGCGGCGCGCCGCCGGCTTCTCGATGCCCAGCTGATTCGCGACGATGCCTTAGCCCGCCGGCAGAGCGGCCAGGCCCTGGAAGAGAAACTGGGTCAGCGGGGAACGTTCCGGCTGTATTCGCACGTGGACCAGGCTTTGCAGGCCGAGCATCTGAAAGGGGCGGCAGGCGCCAGAGCAACTCTGGAAACACAGAACACGGCTGTCCGCTCAGGCGCATTCGAGGCGGTCAAACTCTATCTGGACGGCGTCAGCATGGAAGAGTTGACCAATGTCCTCGTTCGAATCTATAGCGGCGACAACCTAGTCGTCCTTGAGCGTCTGGACGAGATGAGGCCCGCAGACAGCGGCCGCGGCCTGGTATGCAACATGGTATTGATGGCGCCCCGCGGGTGACGGCAGGCCCTGCCGGTCTTCCCGGGACAACGGCGCGGACGGCGGCCCTCGCGGCGTCCATTTCCCTCCGTCTTTCGGCGCGCCTGCGCAAAGGTCTGAACGAAGTGCTCCCCGGCATGCCCCGGAGGGTCTGTTTCGCCACGAGACCGTATTGACCGCCGCGGACGCCAATCCGTGGCCCGTGGTCCACGAAACGAATGCGTCCCGGCGATACGAGTTGTTCTCCGGCGTTTCAGAGGGTCAGGGCGGGGGTGTTCTTGTGGTTGCTTCAGAGCCCGGGAAACTCCGATGGTGGAAGTTGATTTTCGGAGCTTCCCGCGTCAGAATGCACCGTGGAAGCAAAGGAGCGCTGTGCTTGTACGGGCGGGCTTACGGGCCCGGCAAGATATCGGTGCATGGGCTAACCGGGTAGCCCCCGATGGGCACAGCGCAAGGGATGGCGCATTCCAGCCACAGGAACGTACGAACCAGCGCGAGGTTCGTACACCGGGTCTCAGGGCAGTCGGGTCAGGCGCTTCAGCCTGCCTTTTGGGAGAAGGCGGCAACCCTTTTCGCCGCAGGAAGGGACGCCATGGTGTCACCGAAGTTCCTGCCTGGTTGGAGGGCGCGGCGAACCCTGCCCACGGGCCGGTAATCTCTTGACAATATATAGCGTAAGTGTAATATTTGCAATGCGATCTCGCAGTATTTACATTGACAAGATCCCGGAAAGTCTGGTACATTGAGGATGCAGAAAAAGCGAGGATTGCGCCGTGCAACAGCAAGCGTATAGTCTGTTTGGACAAACCCTTGTCGAAAAGGGAGTGATCAGTCAAAAGCAGCTCGATGAGGCTATCCACAAGCAGCAGACCACGATGGGTCACCGCAAACTTGGTGAGATTCTCGTGCGTTTGGGGTATCTCAGCAAGTCGCATATCACCGAAGGTCTTGCGGAGCAGTTGGGCATACCTATCGTCCGTTTGTCCGACCGCGAGATTCCGGAGCGGATTCGCAACCTTGTCGAGCCCAATATCGCTACCCTCTACCGAATCATTCCCATCGGCGAGGCGGGGGACCGGTTGATTATCGCAACGGCGGACCCCACGAATTTCACCGCACTCGAGAACGTGGAACGGCTGCTCGAACGCCCGGTCGAGCCGCAGTTGGCGCCGGTCGAGGACATCGCGGAGGCGCTCTCGAAGTATTACGGTTTGAACGAGCATACGGTGGAATCCATGCTCACGTCCGTCAGCAGCGCCTCGACGATGAGTACTCTCAGCACCATGTCGAACGTGAGTTCGCTGGATTCGTCGATGAGCAGCGTGAGCAGCATGTCGGCGAGCGACATCAGCATGAGCAGCATCAGCGTGGATGCGACCGATTTCAACGTGGGCACCAGTGATGACTCCGTCGAGGACGACGATCACCCCGTAGTGCGTTATGTGCACAACCTCATCCTGGAAGCGTTCCGGCTTCGGGCAAGCGATATTCATGTCGAACCTGGAAAATACGACGTCAAGATCCGATACCGCATTGACGGCGTGCTCCATCTGATGCCGCCGCCCCCGAAACGCGCCCAGCCTTCCATCATTTCGCGCCTTAAACTGTTGTCGAATATGGACCTATCGGAGCGGCGCATTCCACAGGACGGCCGCATCAAGCTCAACATCGGCGGCAAGATGGTCGACCTGCGTGTGAGCGCCCTGCCCGCTCAATACGGCGAAAGCGTGGTCATGCGTATCCTCGATAAGAGCGGCCTGATGCTGGGTCTGGGCCAGCTGGGGTTCAGCCCGGACGATCAGCGCCGCTGGGAGGACATGCTGAATCAAGGAACCGGCGTGATGCTGGTGACGGGTCCGACGGGTTCGGGCAAGACAACCACCCTTTACGCCTCGCTGCACAAACTGAACACGCCCGACCGCAAGCTCGTGACGGTAGAGGACCCGGTCGAGTACCAGCTTTCGGGCATCAACCAGGTGCAGATCAACCACGAAATCGGCTGGAAATTCGATAACGCCCTGCGGGCCATATTCCGTCAAGACCCCGATATCGTGATGGTCGGTGAGATTCGCGACTACGAAACGGCGGACATTGCCATCAAGGCGGCCTTGACCGGACACATGGTGTTCTCGACCGTGCACACCAACGACGCGCCCAGTTCGTTCATTCGTCTCGTGGACATCGGGTTGAAGCCGTTCATGGTGGCTGCGGGCGTGCGCTGCGTTCTCGCGCAGCGGCTGGTGCGCACCCTCTGCACGACGTGTAAGGAACCGACCCAGCCCACGGACCTGCAGTTGGAACGGCTGGGGATTAAATTCGATGTGAACGAAGCCGAGTTGTTCGACGGCAAGGGCTGCGAGCACTGTAACCATACCGGTTACCAGGGCCGTATTGGCATTTACGAGTTGCTGGTTACGACGGACCGGCTGCGGGAGCTGATCATCAACGGTGCTTCGGCAAGCCACCTGCGTGTGGAAGCCCGCGCGAGCGGCGGCATGCTGACGCTGCGCGAGGACGCCTGGCGGAAGGCCCTCGCGGGCATCACCTCGCTGCAGGAAGTGCTGCGCGTGACGCAAATGGACGAGCCGGTCTGATTTCGGCGCAAAAGAGGAGACGGCCGTGGCTGTGCAACAGTACGATATGGTGAGCTTGTTGAAGATGCTTATCGACCGCGACGGGTCGGACCTCCACCTCGCGGTGGGCAATCCCCCGGTCGGGCGCGTGCATGGCCACCTGACGTTTTTCGGTGATCGGACCCTCTCGCCGGATGACACCGAGCGCCTTATGAAAAGTATCGCGTCGGTTGATAACCAGCAGGAAATCCAGGAGGTAGGAGGGTCAGACTTCGGGTTCGCTTTCGAAGACATCGCCCGGTTCCGCGTGTCGATTTTCAAGCAGAAAGG